>LSCK01000076.1 GCA_001577135.1 Cloacimonetes bacterium TCS60
ACTGTTGTTTACAGAATTCCATGTTACCTGGGCATTATACATCTCTGAGATTTCAATCCAAATATTACTGGGAGGTTCAATATATTGTAAAACTGGATTCACAGTGGTAATTTCATCTTCAACTACTTCAATCTGTTCGGTGAAAGTATCATACCCAGTTAGAGATGCAGTTAAAGTATAATTTGAAGGAGGAAGAGATAGGCTAAAATCTCCATTGGCTTGTGGATAAGTTGAATATCCATCGACTTCAATGAGCACATCTTCGACAGCAGCTGATCCGCCTATTAAAGAAACTAAACCGGAGATCGTCCCTTCAGGTCCGTTCATGACTGTAAGAGTTACTGGTAATGTAACCGTTCCCAGATTTGGATCATTTGTGGAAATATTTAAATTGCAGATATAACTTTCATTAGGTTCTAGATCTTGAGTTGATACGGACAACTCAATGTTTTGGCTTTCATCCGGGAAGATAATGCCGTTGGTAATATCCAGGGTAAGCCAATCGATAACACGTTTTATTTCAATCGCAAATTCATCCTGTACGAAGTTCTCATTATGAGATATTTCCAATCCGATAGTTCCTGCACCATTTTGTATACCTTCTGTACTACTATCAATATCACCGGTCACATCTCTGTATTGTATTTTTATATTTCCATCCGAGGATAAAATTATTTCAAAATCATAAGTTCCATTCCAGTCACCAGGATAATGGATTACATCATCGAACCAGACAACAAGCGAATCTTGATTGTTGGTATAATAATATACATTTCCACCTTGTAAGGGGTCAAGATCATCCCAGAACGCAAAAATTGCAGGTCGTGGAGCATCCTGACGGGGCAAACCGTAATTATGGTAATCAGTCCAATCATCTCCAAAGCCAAGCCAGCCATTTGGATTGACAATGAGTTCATTATAAGCAGTTCCATAAAACTCAAATTCAAACCCAATATCAAGGGGAGGAGCTGCTTCATCGTTATGTGAAAAGTTTAATTCTGTACAGTCATCACTAATATCCACCCAGTTATATTCAGGACCTCCCAATTCATCAGAATCTGTCCAAACATAACCATACGCATCAGGACCACCACTGTCTCTGTTCTCCTGGTAATCTTTTGTTATGGAATAGTACAAATTGGATGGTCCACTATTTCCTATGGTTAAAACATCGGAATCAGAGGAACCAGGTTCGAGTTCAAAATTAAAAGAACCAGGTTCTATAACAGCAACAGGTGGATCCAGGGATTGTGAACCCTGGGTAGTGAATAGTAGAGACAATTCGTCCTGTAATTCTACAGCAGGTACTGGATATTCATTATTGAAAGTATATTGTAGTCCAATCGTACCGTTATGATTTTCCAGACCAACCGTGGAATATTGTCCATGACTAACATAGCCACCTGAATATGAACCTGCGTTAACATTATTAACAACTTTGTATTGAATTAATATATCTCCGTCACCTGTTGGAGTAGGATAATAATTGCTATCAAATAAAATAATTTGAAAGGTTTCTTCAGCATTATTATAGTCATTGTTAAGTTGAGACCATTCGATTATAAAACGATTTTGATCAGAATCATAATAGTAACAAACATCTCCTCCGTTAGAAGTTTTCAGGTCATCCCAGAAAGCTGCAATCATGGGAGTAGGTCCGATGGGACCAGGTACGGGAGAATTCATAAAGGAATATTGATCAGATCCCCCGGGAGCAATCCAACCATTTGAGCAGACAGTAATATTCGAGTAATTTATGCCATAAAGCTGAAAATTAAAAGGTAAATTTACATCTGTAATATCACCAGAATCTCCCCCATCGTATAAATTTAAATCCTGTCCCTCCCCTCCTAGATCCGGATTGATTTCAATCCAACTATAGCCGGGAGTAATATCATAACTAACATCCCCGCTGTCATAACAATAATAGCCATAAGCATCAGGAGGTAGTGGATCACCCAGACCTGCCTCACCTATCTGCAAACTACAGGCAATAGTTTTTGTGTAATCATTATCCCCTGATAAGTGTAAATCAAGATATAATGTTGTACCAGGAACAATATCCTCATTAGCTTCTAAAGAGAACATATCAGCTGCATTCATTACCACGGCATTGGGAACAATCTCTCCAAAGTAACCTAAACTATCATATAGAACAAAATTATTATCTGTTGAGTGGAGAGTTCCATAAACATTTTCTGCAATTTCCAAACCAGCATTTAACACCCCAATTTGTAAATCTGCTGTTTCACCTGGATCCAGAACGCCATTATCACCGTCCACAACCTGATTAGAATCATATATCAAATCTGCTGCCTCCACAGTTAATATAATAATTTCATCCCAGCTATTCCCATCATTATCTGTTATGTTGAGCGAAAATATGATTTCATAATTTGCAGGGCAATTTTCTGCAACATTAAAATCAAAATCATCTACACTGATGCTACTGTCTCCTACAGCAATATCACCAAATGTCTCCCGATCATCAATAATATTAATAAAGGGAGAAGTTACAAATAAATTAGCGGTAACGTTATAAAGATCGGTACTGCCTGAGTTAGTAATTATAATTGGCAGTTCGATTGTTTCCCCGGGATTTATTCTGCCATTATTATTTCCCGAGGAAGAACCGGTATTATCATCATCAATTTCATAAGAAGTTACGGTAGCAAATTGGTTAAATGAAATTATGCTAAAATTTTGCTGATAAGGAATAAAATTATGCTTACTAACAGTTAAGGTTACTTGCCCATTGTCTACTTCTGCAATCGGCAATTGGATTTTTCCATTTTCCTTTGTATAGCCTACTTCAAAAAGCTCATCATTTCCTTTTAATAAACAAACCATAGCATCTTCAATTGGGTTACCATATTCATTGCTTACTTCCACTTCATAATAATTAGTTCCCTCTGCTACCTGATTTGCATGATCTACCATCAGATCATTTGGTACATTAGTCCAAATTTCAAGTCCCGGATCACCCATTAAGTTATTCCAATAAGAAAAATAGGTTACCCAATTATTTGGATTCTGGGGGAAGCAATTCCAGAGATTAATCTTACCACCATTTAATGCGCCACCGAGATAGTACATTCTGTCCTGATAAATACTTTCCGCTACACCAGCACAGAGAGCGTTATTAAAAGCAGTATGAGTATCCATAGTTGAAGTACCAACGGTACCGATTGTGCCCTTGGGATTACTGGGAGAACCCGCTTTTGTGAATGCCTCGCTGACGCAGTCTGATGTTCCTTCAAAATTGCCTGTACCGCAAGTAGAAACTACCGCAAAAGGAAGCATAAAGCCATTATTCAAATTGTTTACATCGCTTACCCCCCAACCACTCATTCCATACCATCCGCGATAATTAAAAAAACTAACTCCATTATTAATCCCATTGCTTATACCTGAAACAAAGGGGCTGGAATAAACTTCATCAAAGGTAAAATAACTCATGTTATCTTTCATCATCTCTTTTATATATCTATTTACAATAATACAGGATGGACCTGAGGAAGATTGATCTCCGACTAACAGCGATCGATTGAACCAATGAGTGTCATCCATATAAGGTTCTTTTTCATAATTTAATATCTTACTGACAATTGTTTGCAGTTCAAATAATGAGTTAAATGATAATCTACCAATCATAACGTCAGCAAGCAGGTCGCCACCTTCTAGTAAAGCATAATAGTGGTCTCCTTCACCTCCACCCTCATGCGCGGTTGGAATACTATAATTTCCTCCTGCATCACCAACAAGGCAGACAAATTCAGGTGGATTATCCCAGGTATTGTAAGCATCCTCAATATAATTTTTAATAGAGGTAGCTCCTGTGCCTGTTTCGGCAGTGCTAGCCGTATTTACATCAAAACCTTTCTGATGTTTCCATTGAGTCAAATAGGAAAGATAGGCATCCACATTAGGTTCATCTGGATAAATAAAAAGATAACTGGGAATCTGTGTTTTCTCTGATCTAACTGATTCGTAATTTAGAATAACACTCTGGTATAAAGCATCAAAGGAACGAGATATTTTTTTCTCTTTCTTACTATCTTCTTTTGTCTGGGTGAAAACCACTTCCAGGTCGGCTTCTTCTAAAACTGAAATTTCTTTATTCCCGGGATTAAATTGGAAAGGATATATGCTAATATTCACCACTCTAAAGTCACGAAGTACAGCAGGAGAACCCACATTAACCTGCTTTAATGGATAAACACGGTCAGAAGAATAGACAGACACATCTTCCTGGAAAACATTTTCCTTTCTGCTATCTTCATTCTGGTATGGGTATGGAATAGCATCAGATATTGTAGTTCGTTTTGTATCTTTTAGACGTAAAGAAACTTCAGCGCCAGTGGGAATAGCAATTATTCTAGAAACAACAGGAAGGTCTGGTTCACCTGTTTTAGCAATTCTTCCTTCATCACCAATATCAAACTTTAAATAATTTTTTCCTTTTTTTACAATTTTTTCTGGTTGGTAATTGTTAAGCTTAAAATGTAACGAAATAAAGTCATCAGTAGAGTTAGAACATTCAAAATTCAGATTAGAATTATGGTCGGCTCCATAAACTTTCCCTAAAAATATAAGAGATGTGACAATCAAAATTACTGTTAATATACGTTTTCTTTGCATTTTTTCCTTAAACTAATTTTTTATTGAGAGATTGTATACGCCATTTCTGGTCGCTACAAATAACTCATCATTTCTAATTTTCACATTAAAAGTGTATCCGATAACCTGATTATCTATTCTATCTTTGTATTCCGGTTTAGCAGGATCGTAAATATCGAATAAATAGATCCCACCACCACCGGAGGCTACGGCGAGATAATTCCCGTACGCATCGATCCCCTGGGCATAACCGACAGTATCATAATTATAGACTAAAATTGGCGCTGTTTTGTCAGAGACATTCACAACATGCAATCCATCTTCTCTAGAAGCAATATAGGCATAATCCCCAATTAATTTTACATCTCTTGCTTTTCCAGATATATCAATATTACTTGTTAATTCTCCTGTACTTTTATTAACGATGTACAAACCCCGCTCATCTCCAGCAATGTAATAATATGTGCTGTCGTAGTCAAAGCCTTTAACAGCATTTGGCAGATTATAAGAAAATGAGCCCATCCATATGTTAGTATAAGTACCATACCTAATCTGTTTTTCACAGGTCCAAATGATCTGTGTTTCATCTGAATTGGACAAATAGCAGGTAAAATCCTCTATACCACTGGTTCCTCCTGTAATATTTGGTTTGATCTGGGGAGAGCTATAATCACTTATATCATAAACCATAATAGCAGCAGGGCTACCATAAACATCATAAACAAAGAGGGTGCTATCTTCTTCTATCGCCTGAATTAAGCGGGCGTTTTCTATTTCTCCATAATAATGCGTTAGTAGGGAATCATTGGTTCGATTGTAGACAGAAAAACCTGCCTGGTCCTCTGCAATATAAAGATTGTCGTCAGTAACAAACAGATCCATGGCATATCCTTCTGTAGTATAGATTTTCTCGATGATGAGAGTTTCTGATTTCGATGCGGGTTCATTCAATTTAGCACAACTAGTAATGAACAACGTAATGAGCAATGAGAAATAGATAATTTTCTTCACGGATTACTCCCTTCATTTTTTATTCAAAAAAATTTGATTAAAAATTATAAGCCCATAAAACAACGTCAAGTATTGTTTATAATTTTTAGTTTTCAGTAGTAAGTTTTCATATTTAATTTTCGTAAATTGGCTTCTCAAAGTATGTTGTGTACAATCTCTCCCCCCACCATTGTTAATAACGGTTTAGCACCCAACCAGAAATTCGAATCATATTTTGTGTAATCTTCTAGAATTATCAGATCAGCTAATTTTCCTGGTTCTACTGAGCCTCTCCTATTTTGATCCCGTGAACCGTAGGCTGCATCAAATGTGTAACACCTTATCGCTTCTTCCGGAGTAATTTTTTCTTGACGAATCCAGCTCTTTTGTGTAGGATTGTTCTCCCCTTTTCTCTCCACAGCAGCATAGATCCCCAGAAATGGATTAAGAGATACTACAGGAGCATCTGAGCCAAAACCGATTTTTGCTCCTTTATTTAATAATGAACGAAAGGGATAGGAATTACTGCCAAATTTTCCAATTTTCCTGGTAGTAGCAGCGGCATCCAGACCAATATGTGCTGGTTGCATTGCACAATAAATTTGATTTTCAGCCACCCTGTTCTGTTCCTCTGGTCTGGCAATTTGAAAATGTTCTATGCGCGGAAGTAGCTCTTTAGAATTTACTCGAGGATTTTTCATCACTTTTTGAATTGCATTGACCACAAGATAATTTGATTTATCTCCAATGGAATGGGTAGTTGGTGAAATCCCATGCAATCCTGCTTTTAAAATTGTCTTATAATATTCCTCCGCAGAGCAAACCAAATAGCCGAAATTATCGGGATCACTTTTGTAGGAGTGGAACATATAGGCAGTTTCTGAACCAATAGAACCGTCCATAAAAAGTTTTACTCCCCCTATTTTTAGCCATTCATCCCCCTTATATGACTTTACACCTCGCTCTATCATCTCATCCAGCATCTCCAGAGGGAAATGCCAGCAAACTCTTAGCGTCAAATCCCCCTCATCTCTGATATTCGCTAACAGATCATATGCGCTTTCTTCCTCCATGATATGAATCCCGGTAAGGCCATATTCATTTGCCTGCGAGATTGCCTCCTTCACTAGTTGCTTTTTTATTGTTGCAGATAATTGGGGTTTGGCTTCCTCAATTAATAACCAGGCACGTTCAAGTAATCTGCCATTATAACTTCCATCGGAAAAATAACCTATACTACTACCCTCGGGTAAGTTAGCTTCTTCCAGATTCAGCTTGTCTAAGGCCTTACTGTTGCAAACAAATGTATGTAAATCTTTACTAGAAAGTGAAACAGGTGTATGGGGAAATATTTTATCTAAAAATTTTCTATCCAATTTTTTACTGTTTTGTAATTTATTGCTGTTCCAACCATATCCACTTATCCATGTTCGATCTTCAATTGAACTTTTTTTAAATTCAATTAAAATATTTTTTATTTGTTCCATACTGCTAGCAGTAGAGAGATCAATTTCTGATTTTGACAGAGCATAATTTACAAAATGAGTGTGCGTATCAATAAAGCCTGGTAATATGATTTTTTGTTTAAGATCAATACTCCTAACTCCAGTTGGTATCTGTTGTTTTATTTCGGAATAATTCCCCACATTT
>LSCK01000077.1 GCA_001577135.1 Cloacimonetes bacterium TCS60
ATGTTCTGTCTCTCCAAAGGGCTATCAGCACCAGTTGGTTCTTTGCTGGTAGGAGGTAGTGACTTTATCAAAAAAGCGCGTAAGCTTAGAAAGATAATGGGGGGAGGAATGAGACAGGCTGGTATCATCGCAGCAGCTGGAATTGTAGCATTGGAGAAAATGACTACCAGATTGAAAGCTGATCATGAGAAAGCACAAATTTTAGCTGAGGCCTTTAATAGAACGGAAATTTTTTATGTTGATATGGATAACGTCATGATAAATATGTTCTTTGTAAAGCTGCAAAATCAGTATAAAGTTGGCAATATCGAAAAATTTGTAGATCTGTTAAAGGGAGAACGAATTTTAACTTACCCGCCGGAACATAATTCTTTACGTTTTGTAACCCATCAAGGGATACGGGAGGCGGATGTTGATTATATTATAAAAAAATTGCCAAAATTGGTAGGTGAATTTAAAAGAATTTAAAATTTTAATATTAGATCAGCAGCTAAACCAACTCCGGTACTTCCATAAAAGGGGCTTGTATAATGACGTCCAGCCCAGTTAAATTCAAAAGCACCAATTTCGAAACCAGTTCCTAAAGAAAAATGCGTGCCCTCTAATCCACCAAAACCAAAACCAGCTCTCACAGGAAGCCAATCGTTCGCATACCACTCAGCTCCGAGTGAAATCTTTGGTTTAGTTGAAGTAAAAACACTCTTTTCAAATCCCTGTATATAATCAATGAAAATCTGGAGGGGAGCAAGCTTGTAACTAGCGCTAAGATGCATTTCTAAAGGGATATCCTGTTCAAAACTGGAAATTGAGTAAGTAGTATCGACAACTAAAGAGTCGTCCCATGTATTGATGTTTATAGTGTCAGAATAAAGTTCTGTGTGAATAAGTTTGCAGTCCCCATCCCACTTAATTTTTCCAAAGAGATTCCGCAGGGTTAGTCCAACTGAAAGTTTTTCATTAATGGGAGAAAAAAGGCTGATATCACTCCTAAACCCAGTACCATTTATCTTACCGTTAAATTCTAAATCGCCACCCACAGTATCAATACCGGCAGATTTTAAGGTTATATCATTTGTAATGGAAGCATAGCCATTGTTGTTAACTACGAATTCTGAAGTTATCTGATCAACTTTGGCGTAGCCGAGCCCTAAAATGTATCCAACATTAATTCCACCATAAATCGGAGGATAATAGTTTTCATAGAATGGTAGGAGCTTTTCTGGATGCAGATTGGTTCCGAATCCTACCTTTGGTTCAATATAACTGACTATTTTCACATCAGCATCAGAAAAATCAAATTGTTGTTCTATTTCATTACCAAAAAGTAAAAGATGGAATAGATCCTTGGGAAGATTAAAGTAGCCTGCATTTTGCTGTTTTACAACAAATCCGATTTTTCCTATGGAAAAGGATGTAATGGGTACACATGCTTGTGTATTCCCAATCAGTTGAAAACCCGAGCTAGGAATGTTATCGTAAATATCCGATTTTTCGGAATGCGACAAGGAATCGCCAACAGTTTCATTATATTTACCAAGAGATATGGAGTTGTTATATACTCTACTATCTAAATGCAAGAGGTTAAATGTGAGATGAGTTTCTTCTAATCCCAAACGGGCAGAATTCCAATTTACAGCATGGAATCCACTTACCTTGGAATGATAAGCATCACCCAGAGATAAAGATTTAGCATTTCCGAAACCATCAGCTACAGCACAGGTTATAAACAGAATAAAAATTATCGATAGAATTGATATTTTTTTCATATTATTCCTCCGTTAATCCCTCGTCAATATTAACCCTAGCTTTTAGGGCTCCATTCACATTGATTTTGTCAGTGCCTTTAATATATACACTTTCATTATCTGAACCAATAATATCAAATTTAATGCCAAGATACACATCAGGATTTGTAAACATTGTCAGGTCACCATCTTCATGAGTTAAGGTAATTTCAATTTTACTGGTAGTAGGTTCACCGGAAGAATGGCTGGATGTATCAATTTCAGCGGGATCCATTACAAGTGAATCGATCACAAGTCCGGGGGCGTTCCATACATTGAGTGAATCAGTTGCAAATTGCAAATAAGCTACTAACCCGAAAGGAAGTTTGTTCTCCAGGTTAATTGGAACCTGAACTGTTCTTAAGTTTTTTTCTATCTTTTCACACGCATCTTCTTCAATTTCTATATGGTGTAAGGAATCCATTTTTACATTTTGTTTGTCATTGATTACGAATTTTAGGGGGGTTCTTAACTCAAAATTACCTGTCACCGAATCGCTTGCTGTAACAGTACCAGTACCATTAATGGTTACTTTTACAGTGTCCACAAAGATGCTATCCGGTATGATGCTAAGGAAGTTTGATATATCTTTATAAAAAGTATTGTTTTGGTTGGGTAAAAGAGTTTCGTCTTGAATAAGAACAGATTCTGTTTGTCCGGTTTCTGTATTAAAGCCGTGAATAATTGTATTAAAAGTACTATTGAAATCCAGCCCGTTATAGATATCCATTTTTAATTCTGCATTAGTAAAGGTGAAAACATCATTCAGACTGTCAGGCAGGTCACCCAGATTAATTGATTTCTCCTGAGGATCTACTTCAAAAACTTTATCATAGATAGTTCCCTTAACTTTTTTTAATAAAATTTCACCAATTTCAATATTAGCATTAATTTCATCGCTATAATGAAGTGTAACGTTCTCGGACGTTGGTGTAGTGATTGCTTTATAGCAGTAATGTAATGAATCAATATTTTCCGCAGAGGTTTCGGATTCACCAATTGAATAACCAGCAAAACTGATAATAGTATCTCCGGGGGCAGAGAGGGTTAGTGTGAGGGTATCACCCGATGCAGTAAAGATTTCATTAAAAGTAAGGCTAACATCAGTATCCACAGGTAAAAGTGGATTGGTCGTGATGGAAATATTAGCATCACAACTATCAATCTCGGCATATTGAATATCATATTCTCCGGTAGAATCAATTTCAGTGGCATCCGTATCTTCTATAGTAAAGCTTTGGAACTGGCCGGTAATTTCCTCAAATACAAAATTGCTTAATTGGATATTTGCTCTTACCGAATCATCTGATGAAATTGTGATCAATTCATCCGGAATAGTAGCTATCACTTCGTAGGAAACAATTTGATTTTCATCAATAACGACTTGATCCGGATTTTCACCGAATTGATAACCACTAAAGTCATCATTGGTTAGGACCAATGGGTTAAGTTGATTGTCTTTAATCTGGTCAAAAGTGATCTCTAATTGCGGAGTGAAATCTAGTCCGCTTATATCAATAATAGCCTCTCCTGTACGGAATATTGCTTCCTCTAGTGTGATTTTGTCAGAAGCATCACTTAAGTCAAATTCATCATCAAGCTCAAAGGTATGATTCACTCTTCCGGTTAACTCCTGGAACCACATCTCACCAATCTGGAAATCACACGAAACATATTGTGTGTTATTAATTTCAACAAAATTATCTGTAGCTTCAGTTACCACTTTGTATGTAAAATGGAGTGAATCTAGAGTGGATTTTGGCGAGGATTGAATTTCGTACCCTGATAAATCTAAGGTGATATTATTTTGGGGAGGAGTGTGTGTTATGAGTGTATCATACTGGAAAGGTTGACCCGAATCATCAAGAAGTTCAACGAATTCAAATCTGACAGTAGCATCCAGAGGTAAGTAATTATTTATGTCGATATTTACTTGGCAAGAGTCAATTATTGCTGATTGGACAGAAACTTCATCATTAGCATCTTGTAATGAGACAGCCTTATCTTTTCGAATTGTTTCTGAAGGAAGCTTGGCGGAAGCTTCGGAAACAGTCATCTCGGAAACACTAAACTCAACATAAAAATTATCGCTTTCTGATACATCTATCGGCTGTCCATTTGTTCCATCAGTAGTGAGTTTTACACGTAAATAGTTATTTTCATATACTTTTTTACCAGACAGGTTAAGCTCAATATGCTCTGTACTATTTGGATCAATTATAGAATTGATTTCATGTATGATAATAGGATCATTTTCAGGATCAGGTTCTTCACCACTATAAATCTCAAATCTCATATAATGAGTAGAGTCTGCAGAACTCAAAGGAAGTTCTGTATTATTAGTAAAATCAATATAAGCAAAACCTGAATCAATGACTACATATTGGATATTTTCATTATCAAAAATATTAAAAGTTGTATCAATGGGAGGGAAATGATAAATTGGAGGAATTGGTTCGTCGTCAACAGGGCCTACTCCGGGTATCTGTGAACGAACGAATTCGAGTACTTGTACTTGACTGTAAGATTTACCTGTTTCATCAACTTCAATCTTATCAAGAGGATATTCAAAATATTCACTTTGCTCGGATATGCGTAATGAGTCCCCTACATCCAGGCTAAAATTTTCTTCCCTATCATTAATGCTCAGCTCATCTCCGATCAATTTGTTAAATGATTCTGAGGAGCCCTCTACACTTAATTTGTCCCCAACTCTTACAGTATCTAACGTATCTGTATAGGAAAATTTCATTGTATCATTATCACTAGCCAGGATATAATCATCAGTAGTGTCTGCCAGGTCTTTCACAAAATAGTCTTCATTAACTAAGGGTAAGACAAGCTCAACCTCCCATTCGGGAGCTTCTGGTTTTTTTATAGTACATGAAAAAAGAATAGAAATGGAAATGGCTAAGATTAAAAATTTTTTCATATTTACTCCTTATCTTTTCACTTCAGGACTCTTGAATATTTGTAAAATTAATTAATTTTTATTCTAATTTAATATAATTTATGTCAAGTTTGTTGTGTGAATAAAATATTCAAGCAAGCTTTATAAAATTCATGAATGAAGAAAATCTAAAATTTGTAGTTAGGATTAGAAGAGA
Organism: Cloacimonetes bacterium TCS60; assembly: GCA_001577135.1. GTDB lineage: Bacteria > Cloacimonadota > Cloacimonadia > JGIOTU-2 > JGIOTU-2 > TCS60. Next base: position 4,892 of record LSCK01000077.1, read on the forward strand.
CCTCATTCTAAATTTTTAATTGGTTTGAAGGATTTTCTGTGGATAGGACAGGGGCCGAGTTTTTTTACTGCTTCTTTATGCTGAGTAGTTGGATATCCTTTGTTTGATTTAAAACCATATCCGGGATATTTTTTTGAGTAATTTATCATCAAATTGTCACGATAAACTTTTGCTAAAATTGATGCTGCTGCTATACAGAAATATTTCTCATCTCCTTTGATAATAGCTTTAGCTGGAACATCCACATCAATATTCGGGGATTTAGAGGGAAGAAATGGCCCATCTACAATTAAGAAATCACCCTGAGTGTTGAGCTTTTTCCATGACTTATGCATAGCCAGGAATGTGGCTTCTAGAATGTTGATATCATCAATTTTTTTGGGAGTAACCAGGGTAATTGCATAATCGACTGCAGTTTTTTTTATTTTACGAAATAACAAAATACGTTGCTTAGGACTAACTTGCTTGGAATCATTTATGTTAGTAAACTTAAAAGATTTGGGCAAAATAACAGCAGATGCTACCACTGGTCCGGCAATTGGACCTCTCCCAGCCTCATCAATACCAACGATTGCCTGCTTCCCGGGAAAAGAAGTGTATTCGGATTTGATCAAATTAGTTTTATAGCAAGTTTGATAGCCTCAACTAAGCTACCGCAATTCGCTTTTTCTTTTCCGGCTATATCAAAGGCAGTTCCATGATCAACTGAGGTTCGTATAAAGGGTAAGCCCAAGGTCGTGTTAACTCCCTGTCCGAAGGTTAGCATTTTAAATGGTATAAGACCCTGGTCATGATAAGCAGATATAACGGCATCGAATTTCTGGTAGTTGCTAGCGAAAAAAGTATCTGCGGGAAATGGACCAGAAATGTTGATTCCATCATTTTTAAGATTATTTAATAAAGGCCTGAACAATTTAATTTCCAAACTTCCAAAAATTCCGTCTTCACCGCTGTGTGGATTTATGCCCAGGAGAGCTAACTTTGGTTTGCGCTTCTGCTTGATCTTCCGAGTAAATTTATGGATGAGTTTTATCTTATTATAAATTCCATCATAATTTAATTTATTATCCAAATTCTTAATTGCAACGTGAGTAGTAAGTAGAGCCACGATTATTTTCTTGCTGTAAAAACACATTACAAAATTACTGGTTCTAGATAATTTCGCAAAAAATTCAGTGTGTCCAATAAATTCTGATCTGGATTTCTGAATATATTTTTTGCTTAAGGGAGCGGTTACAATGGCAGCGAGTTTATTTTGCATCGCATCTTTACCAGCATTTGCAATAGCATTATAAGCAGCTTTACCACTTGCTATGGAGGGCTCTCCCGGAATGAATTTAGTCTCATTTTCCAGGGGAAGTAGGTAGGTTGTATCCTTTTCTACAGCCTCGTCAACTGTGGAAATTGTTTTGGAGCGCGGTATGGAAAGCTGAGAGGGAAGATTGCCATATAGTATTATGGTAGCGTCTGGCTGGTATTTTTGGAGTGCATTTCTCGTAATTTCTGGGCCAATACCGGTTGGATCTCCCAGAGTTATGCCTATTCTTTTCATTTTAATGAGGTAGAAAAATGCCGGGACGCGGAATCGAACCACGGACACAGGAATTTTCAGTCCCCTGCTCTACCGTCTGAGCTATCCCGGCATTCATGTTATAATTATGGACTTTTTTGTGAAATGGCTGAAATACTGTCAAGTTTTACACCCTGCAGTTGCAAGCGATGAAAAGCCAAAAAATCTTATAGAGAAAATCCAATTCCAGCTCGAGCTGAATTATATTTTCCCATGGAATACTCCATGAGGAAATCGACCAACATAATTCTCAATCGAGCTCCAAGGTTAAAACGCAATTCATTCTCAGTTTTGATCTCAAATTCAATTGAGTCGCTAGTCCCGTCTTTATCGTAATTGGCTTTAAAAGTAG
>LSCK01000078.1 GCA_001577135.1 Cloacimonetes bacterium TCS60
GTTAAGTTAAACGGTGGTCTGGGTACAAGCATGGGATTAACAAAAGCAAAATCTTTACTGGAAGTTAAGGGAAAACTTAATTTTTTGGATATTATTGCCAAACAAATGCAACACCTCAGAGAAAAAACAGATGAAGAAATTCCTTTAATACTTATGGATAGTTTTAACACTAGAAGTGATACACTAGATTATTTAACAAAATATCCTGAGCTTTCTACTAGAGGTTTACCTCTGGACTTTCTGCAGAATAAATTTCCAAAGATTAAACAAAATGATCTAACTCCTCTGAGAAAGGATCAGGATAACTTGAATTGGAATCCTCCCGGGCATGGGGAAATTTATATGACATTATACATAACTGGTATTTTGGATAAGCTAATGGCAAATGGGATAAATTATCTCTTCATTTCTAATTCAGATAATTTAGGTGCTATGGTTGATCGAGATATATTTGGTTTTTTTGCAGATGAAGACATACCTTTTATGATGGAGGTTTGTAAAAGAACTGAGATGGATAAAAAAGGGGGACATTTAGCTCAAACTAAACAAGGAAAACTGATTTTACGCGAGATAGCGCAATGTCCCAAGGAAGAGTTAAAATATTTTCAGGATATAGAATATTATGAATATTTTAATACAAATAATCTCTGGGTGAATTTAAGCTTTCTTAAAAAGAAATTAGATGAAAATCAGGGAAAATTAACATTGTCCTTGATTATTAATCCAAAAGTAGTTGGAGATGAGAAAGTTTATCAGTTAGAAACTGCTATGGGGTCAGCTATCAGTGCTTTTGAAGGTGCCCAGGCAGTAGAGGTTTCTAAAGAAAGATTAGTGCCTGTAAAGAAAACAAATGATTTATTAGCAGTACGCAGCGATGCCTTTGAATTAGGAAATAATTTTCAGTTGAAATTAGTAAAGTCACTTTCTACAACTCCTAATATAGAGTTAGAACCAAAATATTATAAGAAACTACCGCAGTTTGAAAACCATTTTTCTAGTTTGCCATCCCTCAAAAATTGCAAGTCGCTACAGGTGAAAGAGGAAGTGCTGTTTGGGAAAAATGTAACAATTAAAGGTGATGTAAAAATCAATAAATCTATCGAACTCGAAAATGAAAATTTGGAGAATGTGGAAATTTAAATTACAGATTCGGCTGTGAAATTTTTTGTTTCAGTATCTTGTAAATTTTGTCTGCTTCTTTTACCTTAAACAATTTTATCCCAACAAAGTATATACTCAGTGCAATTAGGAAAATTGCAGACAACCTTATTAAAATCAGCAACCAACTACCATTGGCTGGGAAAAAAAGGTTGGATTTTAAAATAATCCGGGAAACTAACGTTACTAAGATAGCCATAGTGCCAATTTTGAAAAAATTTGTTAGAATCAGTTTAAAATTGATTTTGCCAATTTTTTTGGTAAGGAAAATGAGGAGAAGGCAAGCTTGTATTGTAGCGGCCAGGGAGGAAGCTAAGGCGAGACCTCTCAATCCCAGGTAGTGCATTAAAATTAAATTAAAAACAATATTGGAAATGACTGCTACACCGGAAATCAACATTGGTTTTTTTGTATTTTTTAGAGCAAAAAAGGCATTTGCAAATATTTTTACACAACTATGTGAAACTAATCCCAGGGAGTAAAATGCCAAAGCATTATAGGTCATTTGCAACGCTTTTTCGTCAAAGGCACCGTGTAAATAAATTAGAGTAATAATTTCCTTACCTAGCACCAAAGTCAGTCCGATAATAGGTAACATCAGTAATAAGATCATGTTAACCGAATCCGTTAATGAGGTTTTAAGAGCTTTAATATCATCATTAGCAGTATGCATGGAAAAAAGTGGTAAAACTGCGATTCCCATGGCGATACCGAACACTCCTAACGGAAGTTGCATTAATCTGTTACCATACTGAAGTGCTGCAATGGTTCCAGCGGCAAGTAGGGATGCTAACAGAGTGTCCACAACCACATTGACTTCTCTTATTCCCAATCCGATGATACCAGGTATCATTCTTTTCCAAACACTCCGCAATTCGGGGTGCTTTAAATTTATGTGTAGCTTAAATTTGAATCCAACTTTCCCCAGAAGATAGCTGTTGGCAATTAGTTGCAAAACACCTCCGAAAAGAACTCCTCCTGCAAAAAAATAAGATTTTTGTATTAGGGTGGAATCAGAAAACAGGGAATACAAAAATACCGGAGCAATAATACCAAGGTTCATCATTGTAGGCGAGAGTGAAGGCAAAAAGAAAATTGTATGAACATTTAAAATAGATATGATGATGGAAGTTAGACCGATTAAAAATAGGTAGGGAAAGAGAATTTGGGTTAGTTTTTCTGCTAAAATGGTAGCCTTTGCAGACAAGCCGGGAGCTATAATACTGATAATCAAGGGAGCTAACAGTATTCCAATAATTACTAGTAAAACTAAAACTACAAGCAAGATAGTGAGGATGTTGATTCCAAATTTAATAGCATCATGCTTTGATTGATTCTGTGAAATCTCTGTATAAGATGGAATAAAGGCAGCTGCGAGAGCACCTTCTCCAAAAAGTCCACGCAGCATATTTGGAATAACAAAAGCTATACCAAAACTATCTGCAACCCAGGTAGCACCTAAAAAGTGTGTTAGGAAAATATCCCTAACTAAGCCTGTAATTTTACTTAAAAAGGTACCAGTAGAGACTTTTCCTATGTTCTTTGATAAATTATGTTTTCTTTCCATTAATGAGAAAATAAGTTTTTTTGATAAAAAAGCTGGTACTCTATGCACCAGCTTATAGTCAATTATGAAAAAGAGAAATTATTTATGCGTCATCTTCATGTTTTGTCATTGTTTTTTTTACCAGTTTCATTGCTTCCTTAGACCAGGATTTATCTTGATAGAAAGATTCAAGCAGGTCTATGGGTAAGGGGAATATGATTGTAGAATTTTTTTCGGCAGATATGTCTGTAAGAGTTTGTAAAAATCTAAGTTGAATGGAAGCAGTATTTTCACTAAGAACATCAGCGGCTTCTCGGAGTTTTTTAGATGCCTGGAATTCACCTTCTGCATGAATTATTTTTGCTCGGCGTTCACGCTCTGCTTCAGCCTGCTTTGCCATTGCTCTTTGCATAGTAGAAGGTAATTCTACATCCTTGACTTCAACTACACTAACTTTAACACCCCAGGGGTCAGTCAAATCGTCAATAACTGTCTGTAACTCTTCACTGATCTTTTCTCGCTCAGATAATAATTCATCCAGATCGGATTTCCCTAGTATATTACGCAAAGTTGTTTGTGCTATCTGAGAAGTAGCTTGAAAATAATTCTCCACTTCCACAATGGCGTCTTCGGGCTTAACAACTCTGAAATAAGCTACAGCATTAACTTTTACTGTTACATTATCTTTAGTGATAACTTCCTGGGTTGGTACATCCAAAGTAACAGTACGAAGTTGGACTTTAACCATCTTATCAATAAAAGGGATAAGCAAAAAGATACCTGGCCCTTTTGCTCTTAACAATCTACCCAACCGGAAAACTACACCACGTTCGTATTCTTTGACAATTTTAATCGCCTTTACAATAATTATTAAGGCTAAGATAATTATAATTATCGGTAAATTTATTGACATATGTCCTCCTTGAACATTTTGATATAAAAAAAAATAAAATTAATTATACTGTCAATATTATTAAATTAATCCAAACATTAAGGAGGATTATGGAATATATACCTTTAGGTACAGGTTCCTGTGTACCGGATTACAAAAAAAACTCCTCGGGTGCTTTTCTAATAATAAAAGATAAGCTTTTTCTAATCGATTGTGGTACTGGTGTACTTCATACTATGACAAAAACTGAATTTGATTATAAAAATATTGATGCAATTTTCATTACTCACCTTCATATTGACCATGTTAATGATTTTCCTGCCTTATTATTTGCTCTCAAAAATGATCCCCAATCCAGTCGTAAACGGGACTTGTCCGTTTTTGCACCAAAAGGATTTCGTAAGTATTACCAGAAACTGATTGATTTGTTTGGTGAGACCATAATATCTCCCAATTATGAAGTTAAAATTACAGAGTTAGCAAATACTGAAATTGAATATAAATCTGTAAAGATAAAGACCAAAAAAACCCATCATACGGAACATAGCATCGGGTTTCGCTGGGAAATGGGAAAAAAGATATTTTGCTCTACCGGCGATACTGGATATAACGAAAATGTTGTGGAATTGTGTAGATCAGCCGATACAGCCGTTATGGAATGTTCAGCACCAGAAGAAATTGTATTGGACAAACATCTGAGTCCAGAGCGGATAGGTAAGATAGCAAAGAAGGCAAATGTAGAGCGTGTTATTGTTAATCATCGATATCCGGTTATGGATACAATTCCTATAAAGAAAATTATTCGGAACAAATTTCAGGGAAAAATCAATTTAGCACAAGTGGGAGAAAAATATACTATTTAGAACTGTTGGATAGCTTCTTCTTGGGATGAAGTTATAGTGAAAATTGGGGTGAAACCAGAGATATCGAATACCTCTTTTATAAAATCTTCCATGGAGCA
>LSCK01000079.1 GCA_001577135.1 Cloacimonetes bacterium TCS60
GCAGTCTAATTCTATCTCCCAAAATTGCTCCATGCAAGAAGGGGCTGGTAGGATCCACAGCAATGACTCCAATTTTTCTATTTTCTTCTCGAAATAATGTTACTAGTTTATCAGTAAGTGTACTTTTTCCGGCACCTGGTGCGCCTGTGATCCCAATCACATAGCTATTATTTCTCTCAGGGTAAACTCGTTTTATGATATATGGCACTGAGTCATTATTATCCAGTTCAGTAATCAAACGTGATAAGGCTATGGAGTCCCCTTTTTTTAGTTTTGCAATATTCTTATCAATCTCTGCTTTATTCATGCTTTAAAATCTCTCAGTGCAGCTAATATCTTTTGCACTTGTTCCAAATAATCCTCAGTTACTGTTACTTTTACCAGAGTACGAACCTTGTCGATTGTGGTATAATAAGCGAATCCTTCAAAAGCTTCTAAAATATAACCTATAAAAATTAAATCATCAGGATTCGTTCTAAAAACTATTTCATAGGATTCATCCTCGAGTTTATTGTTAGATATTACATCCGCTTGCATCTAATTTCTCAAATTAATTCGAGGCTAATGCGATGTCTATCACTTCTTTCATGTTCTCTACTGGATGAATTTTTAGACCCTTTTTTATCTGTTTATCAACATCTACAAGATCTTTTTCATTACCCTTAGGGATAATAACGTTGGGAATATTAGCTCGTTTGGCAGCAACTAATTTTTCTTCTAATCCACCAATCGGTAGAACCTTACCCATCAGAGTTATTTCACCTGTCATTGTGTAATTACCTCTAACTTTTCTCTTAGACAGAGCCGAAATTATGGCGAGAGCGATTGTAATACCTGCAGAGGGTCCATCCTTAGGAATTGCACCTTTAGGTACATGAATGTGAATATCCTTATTCTTATAGAAATTTTTATTTATATCAAACTTTTTGTAATTAGATCTGGAGTAACTAAGAGCAGCATTTGCTGACTCTTTCATGACTTCACCTAATTTACCAGTAAGCTGCACTTTTCCTTTACCTTCCAAAAGAAGTGCTTCTATTTCCAATAAAACTCCACCGGAGGATGTCCAGGCTAATCCTTTGGCTACACCTATTTTACTTTCCTTTTTAGCTTTAGATTCTTTGAATTTTTCCACACCTAAATATTTTGATACAGATCGAGTGTTAACCTGGAAAGAAGTTCTAGAATTATCTTTCAGGTAGCGTCTGATTATTTTTCGTAACACAGCTGAAATATTTCTTTCCAATCCCCGCACGCCTGCTTCTTTTGTGTAGTTTCTAATTATTTTAAAAAGTGCATTAGTCGAAAAATGAATTTTCAATTTGTCTTTCAAACCATGGTTCTTCATCTGTTTGGGTAGGAGAAAGCCTTTAGCAATTTTTTCTTTTTCAAATTCAGTATAACCTGGTAGAGTAATTATTTCCATACGATCTCTTAGAGGAGAAGGAATAGAGTAAAGAGTATTGGCAGTAGTTATGAAAAGGACTTCGGACAGATCATATGGTATCTCGAGATAGTGATCATGAAATTCAAAATTTTGCTCGGGATCCAGAACCTCGAGTAGAGCAGCAGAGGGATCGCCTCTGAAGTCTGAACTCATTTTATCTACTTCATCCATCATTATAACGGGATTCTTTGTTCCCGCTTTTTTCATAGAACGGATAATTATACCTGGCATAGCGCCAATGTAGGTCTTTCTGTGACCTCGTATCTCAGCTTCATCCCGAACTCCTCCCAGGGAGAGCCTTTCAAATTTTCTGTTCATAGCTCGAGCAATCGATTTTCCCAGAGAAGTTTTACCCACACCAGGAGGTCCTACGAAGCACAAGATCTGTCCCTTAACATTATCCACCATTTTTAGAACAGCAAGGTATTCCACGATTCTTTCTTTTATCTTTTTCAATCCATAATGATCTTCATCAAGCACCTCTTCGGCTTTTTTAATCTTAAAATCTTTATTGTTTTTTGTCTTAGCCCAGGGGAGTTCTGCCAACCAATTAAGGTAATTGAGTGCAACGGAATATTCAGGGGAAACAGGATTTGTACGACTGAGTTTTTTAAGTTCCTGGTTTGCCTTCTTCTTTGCTTCAGGGGTTAGATCTAATTTATCCAACTTTCTGTTTATTTCCCCTACTTCTCCTGTTTTATCCTTAGAAATCCCTAATTCTTCCTGAATTGCCTTCATTTCTTGATTAAGAAAATATTCCTTTTGTGATTTCGTCAATTTGCTTTTGACTTCGCCAGCAATTTTTTTTCGTATTTTCAGTATCTCTACTTCTTTGGAAACGAATTCTATAAGCTTAAACAATCTTTCGTCAGCTGGTAGCTCTAACAATTCCTGTTTTTTTGATAAATCGATTTCAACATTACTGGCAATTAAATCAATTCTATCAATCATACTTTCTAGATTATCATATTTGATAAGAGCGTCCTCAGGAAAATTTCGATTCAGTTTGGCATATTGCTTGAATTCTCCCTCTAATGTTTTCATCAATGCCTGATTTTCTTCGTTCTTTGGCAATTCATGTGATTTGTAGGGAGAGAGTTCTGCATTAATAAAATCACTATCGTCTATCAAATTTTTAATCCTGGCTCTATAGAGTCCATTAATTAAAACTCGAATGGATCCATCAGGCATTTTTAAATATTGGACAATTTCACAAACGGTGCCTACATTGTGCATATCACTTCTTTTAGGTTTTTCTGTCTCAACAGATTTTTGAGCAACACAAAAAATTATTTTATCAGATTCATTAGCTTCATTAATTGCTTTAATAGAGCGTGATCTACCAATAATCAATGGTGCTATCATTTGTGGAAAAATTACTATATTTCTAGCGGGAATTACCGGTAAAACCTTGTGAGTTTTTGATTCTGTTTCCATATTATTCGCCTTTTTAAAATAAAATTTATTTTTCTTATAATATTCTCAAATCATAATAAATGTCAAATATAATTGAGGAATGAAAATTAATTGATTTCTTGACACTAGTAAAGAAGGTATGGGTTAACCCGTAAGCAAATTATCTTGATAATTTTTCAGAACGGGATGTAGCGCAGCCCGGTTAGCGCGCTTCGTTCGGGACGAAGAGGTCGCCGGTTCAAATCCGGCCATCCCGATTCTTTAAAATCACTTTATTTTAATTTTATTACAATTCTCTGAAATAGTTATTACTTTCTTAAATTATTGATTTTCCCTTTGCCGTACGTGATCAGCTATGAATAAGAGGATCGCAAACAAAATAAAGGGATTTGCAGCAATAAAATAACTCTCGTGTTGCATAAAAGCAAAAATATTATCATGAGGAAGCAATAATTTATCAAAACTCCCCAGAAAAAGTAAGATTGCTGATACGATTGCCGATAATTTGGCTAAAATTTTTAGCATTAATTATACCTCAAATAATTGAAAAATTACTTGTTCTTTTTTTTATGTCTGTTTTTTCTTCTTTTCTTTTTGCGTTTATGTTTATTTATTTTTGATTTCCTGTGCTTTTTTCCACCAGGCATAATACTCCTTTAATTGTTTTTCTTAACTTTATCGATTAAAATATCTGAGAATTTAAATGTTGGAACTACGCGTTCAGGAATTTGAATTTTTTCCTGAGTATTTGGATTTCGTGCAATACGGGCTTTTCGTTTTTTGTTTTTGAAAGTGCCAAATGTGCGTAATTCGATATGTTCGCCTTCTATCAAACTATCCTTGATATTCTCAAGGAATGAATCAACAATAATCTTAGTATCTTTTAATATTATTCCTGTTTCTTGGGAAATGGCATTAACTAAATCAGCTTTTGTCATATGCTTCCTCCGAAAAATTTTTTACTAATTTTAAATTACTTACTTGTATGTCAAGAATTTTAAATATTTCTATCTTTTAAGTGCCTTGCTAGCATAAAATTAGAGGGCTTTAGAAATATTTTTATTCAACTTCTTCTATTCCTTGTCAAAAACAACAGCTATTCCTGTAGCTACCTTGCTCACCCTAACTACTTTATTACTACGAACTACACGATGTTTCCAGGATCCCTTTCCTACGACATTCCTATAATGTTTTGCATAAATATCCTGATCAATATTATATTTTACTAGCATAACTCCATCTGCACCAATCTCTCTGGCTTTTTTGATCATAAGTTGTGTGAATTTAAATCTGCTTGTGTTTTTATCTAGAATTACTTCTATGAATCCTATCGGAGTACAAGGACGCTTGAATTTTTTTGGGGAAAAATGAATATCCGATATTTCTGGTTTTTCATGGACAACAAAATTTGGGTCAGTCTGGATGAACTTCACATGGGAAGAGCAGGAAACTGAAATTACTATGAAACCTAACAAAATTATCTTTTTCACTATTATTCTTCCTTTCTATCTTCAATCTTTGGTCTAATGTGGAATTTGTAGAATGTCATAACAGCAGAAAAAACAAATCCCGATAGAACAATCTGGAAAAAGGATACCTTCTGTGTATTTAAACCTGGATAAAATACTATATTCATAAGTAGAAAAAATATAAGGCAGAACAGAAAAAATAAAAACAAAAAATAAATGAACCAGTTTTTTAGTGAAATTTTCATACACTTTCATTATAAGCATGCTTTTTTTTGTCAATAATTATGACTTTAGTTTGTTCATCTGTTTAAATATTTTTTTTCGATAAGTTTGACACACTTAATAACATAAAAAAATATTTTAAAAAATCAAGATAATAATTAAACATGAGGGGTAAAAAATGATAGAGAAGATAGCCGAAAATTTTCTTTACCATATCTGGGATGAACAACATCTAAAAGAAAATCTAAAAACAACAAATGCAGACTCTGTAAAAATCTTGTTTCAGGGAAAATGGAACACAAAATCAGGTCCTGATTTTCACAACTCAATTTTGCTAATCGGTAATAAAAAGATACATGGAGATGTGGAAATACACTGTAATGAAAGCGATTGGAGACATCATAAACATCATGAAGATAGTAATTTCAATGATGTAATTTTGCATGTAGTTTTTCAAATGGATTCCCCCAAAAAGTACACTATATCAGAGAATGGTTCCAAAATTCCTATACTAACTCTCAAAAACAATCTAGAGCCGCAGATTACAAAATTATGGGAAAAGTA
>LSCK01000008.1 GCA_001577135.1 Cloacimonetes bacterium TCS60
TTTCAAGGCAAGCAAAAGGGAGATTAAGCCGCATCCGGTCCCTAGCTCAAAGACATTACCGCAGAAATCAGGATTGATTTTATCCAAAATACATTTTTGGATTATGAGGGAATCCTCTGAGCTGCGATAGCCATTTTTGGGTTGATAAAAGGACAATCCCTTATATTGTAAGTTATCTAAAGTCCAGTTTTGCATCTTACCGGATGGATTAAGATTTATTTTTGTCTGTATGACCAAACCCACCCTGATCACGCTTTGTAGCGGAGAGGGAGTCAGTTTCCATCATTTTTGTAAAAGGAACCTTTGCGAAAACCATTTGGGCAATACGTTTATTACTCTTTACAGCAAATTTTTTATCACCTAGATTAATTAAGATTATTTTGATTTCTCCCCGAAAATCTGCATCAATAGTGCCAGGGGAATTTAATACTCCCAGCTTATGATTAATTGCCAAACCACTACGGGGACGGATTTGAGCTTCATAACCGGGTGGGATCTCTAAAGCAAAACCGGTAGGGATGAGAGCTACTTGTTTTGGTTCTAATATCTTCTCATTTTCTACATTTGCATAAATATCATATCCAGAGGCACTGCCAGTCATTTTTTCTGGCAATTTTACAGTATCATGTAATTTTTTTATCTTAATTTTCAGCATCAAAAACGTCTGGTTGTAATATATTCGCAAATCTTTTGCAGGTATTCTGCTTTAGGACCATAATAGCCAATTATATCTTTGGCGCGTGTTTTCAAGTCGTTAACAATTTCTTTAGTTTTTTTCATGCCGTATAATTTGGGATAAGTAGCTTTACCGCCTCTGATATCAGTGCCTGTCTTTTTTCCTAATTTGTGCACGTCACCTTCGATATCAAGAATATCATCTACAATTTGAAACATTAAACCGATAAGATTTCCATACTCAGTTACTCTTTTGATATCATCCTCACGGGCATTAGCTAACATAGCACCATAGCGTACGGAAGTCGTTAACATCTTAGCAGTTTTGTTTAGATGAATAAAGTCGATTTCATCTGCTGTGAAATCTTTATGTTCACATTCGATATCCGCCACTTGCCCCCCAATTAATCCTTCCGAACCAGAGACCTCAGCAAACTCTTTTATTAGTTTTGCTTTAAAGTCGGCATCAGCATCTACCATGAGCATCATTTTAAAAGCTTCTAATAAGAGGGCATCGCCAGTAAGCAAGGCGATATTTTCTCCAAATTCGATGTGGCTGGATGGTTTCCCTCTTCTCTTTTCGTCGTCATCCAAATCAGGAAGGTCATCATGGATCAGAGTGTAGGTGTGCAGAAGTTCAAGGGCGGCTGCAAGAGGTAATATCTTTTTATCCATATGGCCAAATAATTGGTAAGTGGTAATGGTTAGGTATGGTCTTACACGTTTTCCCCCGGCAAATAGCGTGTGCCGCATCGCTTTGTGTAATACCTTTGGATACTCGTCCTTACGAGGCAAGAACCGATCAATAACAATATTAACCAGTTCACGCTTTTCCTTCACATCTTTTTTAAGGCGCATCATTTTTGTCATAGATGTTCTCCTGAAAAACTAAACTTTACTCTTCTGTAGCCTGTTTATTTTCTTCTTGTAATTGTGTGATTTTATTTTCAACTTTTTCAAGTTTTTCATTGCACAAATTTGTTAACTTTATTCCCTCTTCATAAAATTTTAGAGAATCTTCTATATCTAATTTCCCGTTTTCTAGTTTATCGACTATTTCTTGTAATCTTTGCATAGCTTTTTCAAATTTTATATCTTCTGACATAAGTATTCCTCCGAATCACCCTTCTGTGCATAATTAGTGGCAGAACTCCAGCATTTTATCAAATAAAATTTCATAATTTGTGATTCTCACTGATTAAAATGATTATGGTTGTTGCGAAAAAAATAAGCTTTGTTCAAAGTTTTAGGAGATCAAGTTCTTGGCAACTTTTACTGTGGCTTTGTCCCTATCCAGGTAAAGGATTGGATTTTTTGTTCTTCCGTAAAAACGTACTTCATAGTGGAGGTGAGAGCCCGTGGATATTCCAGTAGAACCTACAGTACCGAGTATTTGGAATTTTGTAACTGAATCTCCGAGAGAGACATTAACATTACGCAGATGAGCATAAAAAGTACTATAGCCGTATCCATGTTTTATGAAGACATAATTGCCGTAATGTTTGTCCCAACCTATTTCGCGCACCGTGCCACTAGCAGCGGTGTAAACAGCAGAGTTCTCTTTTGTAGCCAGGTCAATGCCATGATGGAATTCTCGTTTTTGAGTAAATGGATTCAAACGGTAGCCAAAACCAGTTGTGATGAATCCACCTGTGGGTCTAATGGATGGGGTGTGGTCGTAGATTGTATTTTTTACTTCAATATATTTTTTTACTTTGTTATAGCTACTAGCTTCAAATTTTAATCTGCGTTCAAAAAGATCAATCTTTTTTAATAAGGAATTGTGTGTAGAAAAAACTTCTCGATTGTAATTATAAAAGGTAGAGTCCAGGAACTGCTTACCACCAATACCCATTTTTCTTACATCTTCATCAATGGCTTTTAGATTTTCTAATTTTCTTACTGCTTTATCAGTTTCTTCCAGCTCTTCCAGGTCAGATTGCAGGGTGTCGATATGACTTATGAGGATTTTCATGTTTTCATGTAATTGCTTGTTAGCGAGCTCCAGGTTATTCAATTTTTGACGGTTAAATTCCCGGGAGAAGTAAAGATAAGCCATAGCTCCACTTGCCAAAACGAAAAGCACAACTACTGTAAGGAGTATTCGGGTTACAGCTTTAGATAGCTGAAACTCCTTCACACCAGCAGATGAGCCACTCGTAATTAAAACATGTAAATTTTTATCAATAGCCATTTATATTTATTTTTTTACACCTTCAATATTTTTTAGTTTAGTTATTTTCGTTATATTGGATTATCTCTGTCAAGTTTATGGGAATTGATATAGGGATTAAGCCGGATTTAAGTTGGATATACAAAGTAATCTTAGTGAAGTTTAATTTTATATATGAAAAATGCTGATAGCAGTATTGGAGCTAAATACTCATAAGGAGATCCGGAATTTAAGATTTGAGTTAGTTTATGGTAAAAGCAAGCGCAGTCGTTTTGCCAATGAATTTTCCCTTTAATTTAAAGTTGACAAATCAGTATATGAATTTTCTCATCAAAAATTTGAAACCTATTTTCTGTATGAGTTGAAATAATATTTTTCTGCCAATCGCAATATTCACTTTATGCTTAAGTTGTAAAACCCCTCTAAGCAGTGTGTTAATAGCGACTCCAGCAGTTAGCTGTGCATTTTGAGATAAATATTAATTTTATTAATGGGATAATTGAGATTTTTGTCTTTACATAAAAAAAGAACTATATATAATGTAAGAATAATGAAAATGAAAAATAATAGAAATCAAAATATTCAAAAATTACGAAATACGGGAATTTGTGCTCACATTGATGCTGGTAAAACAACCTTAACAGAACGGATCTTATTTTACGCAAATCGAACTCACATTATGCGTGAAACAAAGAGCAAAGATGGTAAAGGTCCTGTTATGGATTTTATGGAATTAGAACGTGAACGAGGGATAACAATCTCATCGGCTGCAACGAATATAGAATGGAAAGATTATAAAATAAACATAATCGATACACCCGGACATGTCGATTTTACTATGGAAGTAGAAAACGCTCTGCGAGTATTGGACAACGCTGTAATGGTTATTTGCGGTGTAAATGGAGTACAGACTCAAACTTTTACAGTTGATAAGCAACTGGACAGATATGAAGTACCATATCTAATTTTTATAAATAAATTAGATAGAGAAGAATCCAGACCTCTGGAAGTAATAGAAGAGATAAAAGAAGAATTAGGTAAAAATCCGGTTTTATTACAATTGCCAATTCGAGAAGATGGTGAATTCAAAGGTGTTATCGATCTTATTTCTATGAAAATGAAATTTTTTCAGGGAAGATTTGGGCAAAAAATTGTGGAAAAAGAAATTTCGGATGAATTTATTCAAGAGGCAAATTTTCATAGAGAGTTGCTAATCGATAGTTTATCTTTGCATTCAGAGAAGTTAACAAATGCATATTTAGACGGTGAAATTACTGAAGATAAAATAGAAACAGCGATTCTGGAATCAACTTTAGAACGAACTATTGTACCTGTTTTTCTCGGATCTGCTTATGCTAATAAAGGTGTACAATTAGTCCTGGATGGAATTATAGATTATCTTCCAAATCCTACGGAAAAGGATAAAGTTGCACACGATTTGGAGAATGATAATAAGGAAGTTGTACTAACCCCAAAACCGGATAAGCCAACCGTTGCCCTGGCTTTTAAAATCGAAAAAAATCAATATGGACAATTGACTCATTTGCGAATTTATCAAGGGAAAGTGGAAAAAGGAGAAAAACTATATAATAATCGAAATAAAAAGGTTTTGAAAATTCCCAAAATAGCAAAGATGCATGCAGATTCTATGGAAACAATCGACTACGTTTCCGCAGGTGACATCGTAGCAGTTTTTGGTATAGATTGCGCCATTGGAGACACGCTCACATCAGAAGGGAAATATTATACTTTTCGTGATTCCTATATTCCGGATCCCTTAGTTTTTTATTCTATAGAAGTAAAAAAGGCTCAGGATAAGAATAAGTTCACTGATGCAATTACCGATTTTGTGCGTCAAGATCCCACTTTCCGCTCATATTATGATGAAGAAACCAAAGAAACGATTATTGGTGGCATGGGCGAACTTCATCTCGATATCTATTTGCAGAGGCTGGCTAGAGAATATGAGATCGAGGTGGAAACAAGCTCTCCCAGAATTTCTTATAAAGAAAAAGTTACCCAGGAAACAGATTTTTCCTATACTCATCAAAAGCAAACAGGTGGTAGAGGAGAATATGCTCAAATTCGTGGGAAAATTGCTCCCACAGAGGTTGATGAAAATATATTTGAGGAAGAGATAGTAAGTGGTGTTATTCCCAAAGAATTTATTCCTGCTTGTGAAAAAAGTTTTTTTAATTGTTTGGAAAAGGGAAAACTGGTAGAGGGAAAGATCATCGGGACAAAACTTCTGCTGAATGATGGAGATTTCCATGCGGTGGATTCATCTCAAAAGGCATTTGCAACAGCAATGAAAAAAATGTTTAATAAATATTACTCCAGATGTAATCCGCGTCTCTTAGAGCCTATAATGAACCTCTCAGTAGTTACTCCGTCACAATTCAGAGGTAATATTATTACAATAGTTAAACAGCATAGAGGTGATATTCAGGAAGTAAAAGTAGAACACGGCATCTCAAAAATCAAAGGTAGCATCCCGCTGGCTCAAACTTTTGGCATTACAAATCAATTCCGTTCTTCTTCCCAGGGAAAAGCAGAATTCAGAATAGATTTCAAACAATATAAATTTTTACCAAAGCAACTTGAAGAAGAGGTTATTGAAAAATTTAAAAGCAGGAAAGTAATGAAATAAGATTTTCTTCCGATAATAAACCCGACTCAGACGTCGTTTGTGACATTCGATCGGGGAAGTCCCTCTCAAGCTTATGAGGATTGGTATGG
>LSCK01000080.1 GCA_001577135.1 Cloacimonetes bacterium TCS60
TCAATTTTAAAAAATTATTCGAGGGGCTAAAATATTTTCACCCAATTAGATAAACAGGTGAAACGATTCATGATATTTTTCTTATTGCTGATCCTGGACTGGGACGGGTTAAGTAGCGACAAAGTCGTATATTGTTTGTTTTAAAGTTTTTATCTTTTTTACACTCATTCCTGCTTTTAGATTAATATTTTATGTTTTTTTTAGTTTTATTTACACTCCAACCGTGAAATTAAATTTTGCTTGCAAGTATTTCTTGACTTTATTTTTTCAAAAATAGATTTTATAAAAAAATGCACTGGAGGACAAGATGCTAAGAAAGATAACAAACATAGTTATTATTATTTTACTGGTTTTGGGCCTAACATCATTCGTTGGCTGCGGTAACAAAAAAGAAAAAAAAGAAGCCAAAGAGATTGAAAGATTAAAACAGGAACGGGCAAAGAAGCAGAAAGAGAAAGAAAAAACGAAAGAAGAAGTTGCAGAAGAAACAGTTGTTACTATTGAAAAAGAAGCTGAAAAACAACCCCCAAAACAATACACTGGAAAAAAAGAATATGAATTGCAACTTGCTGCCAGAAGATCCAGGGATAGAGTTGAAATTACTTCAGAGAAATTCAAAAAATATGGATATGATACAAAAATTTCCCTTACTTACAAAGATGGAAAAAAATATTATCGCCTAAGAATGAAAGGCTTATATACAAAACAAGAGGCTAAAGACCTGGGAGAAAAATTAAAGAATCAGTTTCCCTCGATACAAAATTATTGGATTCAGAGAGTAAACTAAATCCTGAATTTCAACTAGTACATGGAAGATTCTGCCAAGGATTTCAGAAGCTGGATAATTGTTGATCTTGATAATTATCGTTACAATATAAAACAATTTCGGAAGATATTATCATCTGAAACGTCCATTATGCAGATTGTTAAAGCTGATGCATATGGACATGGCTCAGTAGAGATCGCTCAAACAGCCCAAGACCTGGGGATAAAATGGCTAGGAGTGGCAAACTCTGACGAAGGTGCTCTCCTACGTCTGGAAAATATCACCGGTAAAATACTTATACTCAGCCCCTCGCTCATCTCTGAAATAGATGATATTCTAAAATATGATCTTATACCATCTGTTTCAAGATTTCAATTTACGAAAGAGCTGAATGAGCATGCACGAAATAGCCATAAATCAGTTCCAATACATTTGAATTTTGATACAGGCATGGGTAGAGCCGGTTTCCCCTGGGAAAAGGCGTCCGAAGTTATTAAACAAATCAAAGAATTAGAATATGTACAAATTGAGGGTATATTTTCACATTTTGCCCAGAGTGAAAAACAAAACGATCAATTTACTACTACTCAATATGAAAGATTACTGCAGATAAAGAAAACATTACAAGAATTGGATGTAAGCCCGAAATATTTTCATATTTCCAACAGTGCAGCTGTCATAAATTACCCTCAGTATAATCTAGATTTTGTGCGGTTGGGTTTATCTAGCTATGGAGTTTATACTGATAAATCCCTAAAATCTAAAATTAGATTAAAACCGGTAATGAAATTTTGTTCCAGAATTAGCCTGATTAAGCACATACCAAAAAACTACAGTATAAGCTATAATCGGACTTTTGTTACCAGGAAACCGATGAAAGTTGCTCTGATCCCAATCGGTTATGCTGATGGCTATAATTACCTCCTCTCTAATAAAGGTAAAGTGATAATCAACAACCAATTTTGTCCCATTTTAGGTAAGGTGACAATGGATATGTTTGTAGTGGATATCACTAACTTATCAGAAGCAAGCGTGGGCGATACAGTTACATTGTTAGGATGCAGTAAAGAAAAATCTATTCTTGCAGGAGAACTAACCGCTTCATATGAGGGATTGAGTTATGAGATGTTGTGTGCGCTAGGAAGAAGAGCAAAGAGAATTTATGTGAGTGAAAGAGGAGAGAAAAAAATTGAACCTATCTCCCGTCGAAAATTCGTAGCCAATGATTTCTCTGACTATAAACTTGAAAAAATAATTCATTCCTCTTTAAATAGAAGGTTAAATAGCAATGAAATCGGCAGTATTCTCTATCAGGAACTCATTAAGCATCTCTTTACCGACGATGATAAAGAGCTGATTTGGAAGAAGGATATGAACCACTCAGTTAAATTCTTCCCAAGTGATTCTTCTTCCCACCAGGAATTTTATAAAGTAAAAACAAAGTTAAATTATAAAAAAAAGTTAACACACTCCAAATTCACAATTGCCTGTGCGACTGATCCCCAAAATCTGGAAAAATATTTCCTGTCCAATGAAATTGAATACAGATGGTTATTAGATCCAACAATTGATCTCAAAAATTCATTCCAGGTCGATAATGTAAAAATTAATAATATCGTACTTGACAAGCGTATCATACAAAATGGCAATAAAGAAAATTTAGAAATTGAATGTTATCACGAGAAAAAGTTGGACAATTTAATCGGAAAGGAAGTAGATTTTTGCATCGATACAACTACTTATTATCCCAAAACCAAGCATCAGCTGACCATTTATCTTTCAGAATTAACAAAGGGTATTTTGCTAGAACTTGATTATTCTAGAGTTGATATCGATGATGTGGAAATTGTTTCTATCTTTGCTGGAAAAGAAAAATATCCCACTGAAATAAAGAAAGATGACCGTATCATTATCAAAAGTGAGATGGCGGAATGGTTTTTTCCCCACAGTGGAGTGGTTTTTGTTTGGTAAAATTTTGAATATTAAATTTGTTTTCCGGAGTTTAAATGACTAGTAAAGCTCAAAAAATTAGACTTGGTCTTTTCAT
Source organism: Cloacimonetes bacterium TCS60 (assembly GCA_001577135.1). Classification (GTDB taxonomy): domain Bacteria; phylum Cloacimonadota; class Cloacimonadia; order JGIOTU-2; family JGIOTU-2; genus TCS60. The sequence goes on from LSCK01000080.1 coordinate 2,814, forward strand.
CCTGGTTGCATTAATTATATTTTTCCTGATCTTAGGTATGATAATCGGCAAGAAACTAATAAAAAAAACTGATACCTATTATATACATTATACAAATGTTTCTGTAGGTGGATTAAGTGTAGGGGGGGCTGTACAGTATCACGGTATTAGAATCGGCAGCGTAGAAGATATGAGTATAGATCCTGATAATGTTTCCACCATTATTGTTGAAATTAGTGTTAAAGAGGGAACGCCGATTAAAAAAGATGTGACAGCTGTTCTTTCCAACGTGGGTATTACTGGATTAAAACAGGTAGAATTAAAGGGAGGAACGCCCGGCAAAAAGAACTTTGCTCCGGGAAATATTATTCCTGCTGGAAAATCTACCCTTGATATGATTTCCGGAAAAGCAGAAGTAATTTCCCAAAAAATTGAAAGAGTCCTTAATAACCTTGTGAGAATGACGAATAAACAAAATATGAAAAATCTTGATTCGATTATTGCCAACACAAATCAATCTTTAAAAATTGTTAATCATATTATTGCCAGTAATGAGACTGATTTTACTAAATCCATCAATAATGTAGCAAGTATATCTTCTGAACTCACTATTCTTCTACAAGATGTTAGAAAGAAAACTGAAAAGTTGGATGTGGAAAAATTTAATACCACTCTAACTAGTACAAGCGAAGCTGTTGAAAATATTAATCAAGCCGTAGATAATATCAATTATACATTTTCACAAAGTAGAGAAGATATTATTTACTCTATTCAATTATTAAAAGAGACCATGCAAAATTTAAATGAATTCTCACGTTTGATAGCAGAGGATCCCTCCAATATCTTTAAAAAACGTGAATAGTTATAGATTAGAGGTATTATGAAAAAATTATTAACCTATTTAATACTTATCTCCTTATTTGCTGTGGTGTTCTCTTGCTCCAGAGTCAAAGAGTCAAACTTTTATGTTCTAGAATACAAACCTCAGGTGCCTAAGGAGATCAAGGTAAAGAAAAAATTTCCGTACAATGTTCAGGTAAATGAATTTTCTATTAATCGAGCCTATGATAATTCCAGAATAGTTATCAGAAAATCTGCCCATAAAATTTTTTACGATCGATATAGTTTGTGGGCTCTTAGACCCCAACAATCATTATCTGACCTTTTGATTAAACATATCAACAGCTATAATATTTTTCTGAGCTGTAAAAAAAGATTTTTACACATCAAGCCAGATTATATGATCCAGGGTTCTATTAAGAGAATTGAAAAATATGATAATCCAGAAATCACCAGAGCCGATTTACAGTTCACTTTAGAATTATCAAATCTTAAAACAGATAAAGTTGTCCTGAAAAGAGAATATACTGCTTATAGAGAGCTCTACACCGATAATATGAGTTTTTTCGCTAGAGCTTTGAGTGATCAAGTCAAAAACTCATACGAAGAATTTATTATGGATGTTATACAATATTTAGAAAAAAAGGAAAAATAAATTTTGGGAGGAAAAATGCCTAATAAAGTATCACAAATAATTAGATCTCACAAGAAAATACTCCTGGTTATACCATTGTTAATTTGTCTTGTTTACGCTCCATTGAGCGCAAAAGAAAATAAATTCTCATCCTGGCAAGCAGACAGTCCGCAAATTCAATTTGAAAAAGAAGGTGTGGACGATCAAATCGGTTTAGGTAGAGTGTTTGTCCCTATGATGACTAAATCTGAACTTGAACCCTCTTATGACATTTACCAAAATGGTGATGTGGTTAAACAAAATTGTCACACAGGTCGTAGTGTGTTCCTGAAACCGGGGAATTATACTATAAAACTTGGTTCATCTGAAATTAGTAAATATCTAATAAAAAAACAAATTACTATTAAAGAACAGGAGACCATAATTTTACCTGTGACCTGGACTAGCCTGGTTGTCAGAATTATAGATAAAAATAGAAATTTTATGAGACAACCTTATGAAATATATTTTTTGGAAGATTATAATGCTAGCATTGGTATGGAATATAGTGCGGATGAAGATGAACCAGATGAAAGGCAACAAACATGGTTACTTCCTGCTGGATTTTACAAACTCATAAAATACGGGGAATCCCCCAAAACTTTTGTAAACTTTTCCACTGTTCAACTGGGACAGGGAAAACTAACTGTTTTAACAATTGTAATGGACAGGGACGCCAATGTTTTTGTCGGCAGCGGAATTTTACCAGAGATGTCAAAAAAATTGAAAGCAAAACATTGGACCAGATATACATCCCTGGATGCTAGTTTTAATCTCACAAGTAATAATGCTACTGAAGAAAGTGACCATGTTTATAGTGCTAATTTTATTGCCAATCCAGAGAATAATTTTAAACTAGATAAATTTCCTTATTATTTTAATTCAGATCAGGAATTATCACTTGGCTGGAATAAAGAATCTAATCAAGATCTGAGAGTAAATACAAATTCTCTCAAAGCAAATGCGCAATTTATATACTATCTAATAGAGTCATTAGGCGTATATAGTAGAGTGAGATTTGAAGGTGCAATATTACCCGAAAATTATTATTTTGATAGTACACAGGATTCAGTTATACGCATTCATGCTGATGGAACCAGTGATACCTTGTATCAAATTGACAAGGTTGAAATTGATCCTGCCATCTTTCCGGTTAATTTTGAAGAAGGTTTTGGCCTTAGTTTACGTATTTTAAATGATCCCTCCCGCGATCTCAAATTGAACTCCGGCTTTGGCCTTTCCCAAGAGATTAATGATGATGTTTTTGAACAATCTAGTAACATTAAAAGTATTTTCAATGAATTAGAAAATGTGAATTTGAGTGGGATAGAAGCATCTCTTTCCGGAGACTTTCAGGTTACTAATAATTTAACCTATACAGTTGATTTTTATACATTGTATCCCCTGGATAAAGATAGAAATCAAAGTTATCGATTTGAAAATTCCCTTTCTCTTAGACTGACAAGTATCTTCTCCCTGGATTATGCTCTAAACCTTGAGAAGGGAGAATCCAAGGATTGGTTAGTTCAGAAACATAATCTTTCTCTTAATTTAACTTTCATCTCCTTCTAGTACTAATGGCTAATAGTAATAACAAAAAATTTGTACTTCCAGCGGAATTAGTTAGAGAAAATTCTCAATCAACTCTTAAGGAGATTGAACAATTTTTACATTCAATTGATTCCAGTAATGTAGAAATTGATTTTGGTAGTTTGGAGAATATTGATAGTGCTGGTGTAGCTGTAATTGATCAAGTTTATGAGTTGAGTGAAGAGAGCAACATCAAGATTAATTTGATCAATGTATCTAAAAAAATTGATATCTCTCTTTCAACCTTTTCTTCCCGAAATTTAAAACCAATAAAAGAAAAACCAAAACCCAAGCTGTTTGAATTTTTGGGCGAGAGTGGCTTTCGATTTTGGGAGCACGTAAAGAGTTTTGTTTATCTTTGTGCTGATATATTTTATTGGGGTATTGGAGGATTATTTAATAAAAAAGGTCAAAGAAAGGGCGAATTTACTAATCAGAGTAATTTAATAGGGGTAAATGCAATCCCGATTATTGCTCTAATCTCATTTCTTATCGGTTTCATACTTACTTTGCAATCTGCTCAGCAATTACGTCAATTTGGCGCAGATATATTTGTGGTCGATCTTATTGCAATATCAATGACCAGAGAGATGGCTCCACTCATGACCGCCATAATTTTGGCTGGTCGTAGCGGTTCCTCTATCGCCTCGGAACTTGCTACAATGAAGATTTCCGAAGAGATTGATGCCCTAAAGACTATGGCCCTAAATCCGATTAAATATGTGGTTTTACCGAAATTGTATGCCATGACTATCGCTACACCTCTACTTACAATCCTGGCTGATGCAGTTGGTATTTTAGGAGGTTTTGTTGTAGGAGTGCTCTTTCTGAAGATCGGAGCTGCTGCCTTTCTGAATAGAATGGCTTCAGTAATGGTTTTGAAAGATATTATTACCATGATAGTAAAAAGCTTTGTTTTTTCCTGGATCATTACTGTAGTTGGTATCTACTTCGGCCTGGAAGCGAAGGGCGGAGCTGATAGTGTGGGGAAAAATACTACAGCCTCAGTTGTAACGGCTATTTTTATGGTCATTGTTGCTGACTCAATTTTAGGATTGTTGTTTTACTAGCTTATGAGTTCCATCATAGAAGTTAAAGACCTGATCACTGAATATAATGGGGAGAGAATCCTGGATGGTGTTTCTGTAGACGTAAAAAAAGGTTCTATTTTCGTCATATTGGGCGGTAGTGGTTGTGGAAAAACGACTTTATTAAAACATATTATTGGTTTACTATTTCCTGTTTCCGGCTCTATAAAAGTTTTTGGTCAAGAAATTGTTGGGATGGAGGAAAAAAAATTTGAAGAAATCTTAGAAAATTGTGGTATGCTTTTCCAGGAAGGAGCTCTGTTGAATTCCCTTTCTGTAGGAGAAAATATTGCCATACCCCTGAGACAACATACAGATCTGGATGAAGAGATTATACAGCGAGTAGTTAGGACAAAATTACATCTAGTGGAACTAGATTATGCCTTGAATCTTAGTCCTTCTGAGTTGTCCGGAGGTATGAAAAAAAGGGTTGCCCTGGCTCGAGCAATTGCTCTTGATCCAAAAATTCTCTTTTGTGATGAGCCCTCTGCTGGACTGGATCCTGTTACAACCAGAGAAATAGATAAACTACTTATGAAATTGCGAGACCAACTTGATATGACCATCATTGCCGTAACACACGTTGTGGATAGTGTGAGAAGAATTGCTGATGAAATTATTTTTCTTGACGATGGAAAAGTAATGTTCACAGGTAGCTTTGATAAAGCAGAAAAATCAGATATTCCCCAAATCAAAAAATTTTTCATAGATTAATTAACAGATTTAGAAAGGAAAGAGATGAAACTAAAACAAATATTGGTTCTTACAATCATATTGTCTTTGCTAATTTCATTCAATTTGAGCGCAAAATTAACTTCTCCCATAGGTTTTTGGAAAACAATTGACGATGAGTCAGGAGAAAAGAAATCTATTGTTAAAATCTGGGAAAAGGATAAAATTCTCTACGGCAAAATTATAAAATTGTTCAGAGGACCGAATGAAGAACAAAATCCAGTTTGCGCTAAAGGTTCCGGTGATTTAACAGGAAAACCTATGATCGGTGCTACTATTTTAAGAGGTTTGAAAAAGGAAAACGATAGTGATTGGTGGGATGGGGGACTTATCACAGATCCTAAAAAGGGTAAAACTTATCACTGCAAAATTCGCACGATAGAGCAGGGAAAAAAATTACGGGTCCGTGGTTATATTAAAGCTCTAATCCGAATTGGTAGGAGCCAGTACTGGATTAGAACCGAAGACCCTTTCCAAAAGTTAACACCTAGTGTTGAAGAGCAAAAGGAAAAATCCAGTAAGCCAAAAAAATAATTTTAATCACTTACCGAGCTAATTTTTTTAACTAGATAGTCAGAACTTTCACTTGTGCTGAAAGTTTGCTATCTTCCTTGACAACATAACCACTGCCTCAAGTTTTTTTCTATTATAGAAAATAACACACGAGGTAAATATGAGTTTTGATGAAATCCGCGTCAGATTTGCTCCTAGCCCCACTGGATACTTGCATGTGGGAGGTTTGCGAACTGCGCTTTTTAATTTTCTGTTTGCAAAAAGAACAAATGGGAAATTCATTCTTAGAATTGAAGATACAGACAGGAAGAGATTTGTTCCAGGGGCAACTGAAAATTTAATTTCTACCCTGAAGAAAATGAATCTCTTCTATGATGAAGGTCCTGAAAAAGAGGGGGACTTCGGACCCTATTACCAGTCTAGAAGAACAGAAATCTACCAAAAACAAGCAAAAAAATTAGTTGAGGAAGATAAAGCGTACTACTGTTTTTGTAGCCAGAATCGGCTCGATAAGCTGAGAGAAGAACAGTTGCAAAATGAAGAAACAGTCATGTATGACGGAAAATGTAGAGATCTGAGCAAA
>LSCK01000081.1 GCA_001577135.1 Cloacimonetes bacterium TCS60
CCGGAGTATGAAATTATAATTACATCCGGATTAGCCTTGATCACCCTTTCTGCAGGGACGCGGCAATAATCTCTGGCCAGAGAAGCAAAAGTGTTAATCCCCCCGCTCTTTCTGATTACATCCCCCACATAAGATTCACCTGTTGCTGTCATAAGAGGATTTTTATAGACCTCGAAATATACAGTTGGTTTGTTCTTAGGAATGTTAATCTGGTTTAGTTTATGCTGTAGGTGTTTTACTAAGCTGTCAGCAGCCTTTTCTTTATCAATCAATTTCCCTATTTTATTGATTGTCCTGAGCAGAGAATCAACGGTATTGGGGTAAAACTGATAAACTTTTGTGCTTAATTTTGACAATTTGTTCTTTACAATTTCTTGCTCTAATCCTGAGACGAAAACGAGGTCTGGCTGTAGTGATATGATTTTTTCAATATCCGGTGTACTAAAACTCCCGACCTGGGTTTTTGTTTTTAGTACCCTCGGAAAATCACACTCCCTGGTTACAGCCTCGATCATATTACTAGCGTCGAGTGCGCAGACGATTTCGGCAATCTCTGGAGTTAAAACTATGATGTTTTTGTTTGTATTGTCAGCTGGTTTCCCCTCGGGAGCACAGGAGATACCCACAGAAAGTAAAAAAAATCCCAAAATTAAAAATTTGCTTAGCCGCAGTAAAATTTTACTAAATTCCAACATATTTTCTCCAGAGATTTATAAGGGGGAATTTTGATCTCTTGCAGAAAAATTGTTAGAGATAACAAAAGCCCAAAATCCATAGATTCCGGGCGTAAAAAGCTATCAAATCTTTATTACACCGAAAGATTTATTTATTCTGCAAGGCAGGTTTCCTGGCTCACAACATTCGGAAAAGCCTTCCCATTCGCAAATTAGCGAAAAGTGGCAGTTCCAACAATTGTTGCTTCAGTGGCGATGTCCGCTCCCAAAATGGGATTCCCTTTTATTTAGAAGCAATTAAACTTCTAAACACCTAACAAATCACACTATTTTATTTTGTCTACTAGTAATTGTTTTCTTTTTTCTGTCAAGGTTAATTAAATCAGAAAAATAAAAAACCCTTAGATTGCACTAAGGGTTATTTGGATTTGATTAAAATCAATCGATATAGGGCTTCATTTTTTCTACAATTTTTTGTTTGGGCACAACACCAACGATCTGTTCTTTCACCTCTCCTTCTTTAAAAATCAGTAGGGATGGAATGCTCATAATACCATATTTGGTGGCTAGTGCTTGCTCGTTTTGTATGTCACATTTAGCAATTGTAACTTTTTCAGAGTCCATCTCTGACTCCAATTCTTTAATAACGGGGTTAAGCATTTTACATGGAGCGCACCACTCCGCCCAAAAATCAATTAGCACGGTTTTGCCAGATTTGATTGTATCTTCGAAATTTTTTTCTGTTACTTGAAAGGCCATAATTCTCCTGTTTTTGATTTGTTAGTAAGTTTTAGTTATAAATTCATTTGCCTCAAATGCAGCTTGAGCGCCGTCTCCAGCTGCAATAACTATTTGTCTTAACTTTTTTTCCATGATATCTCCTGCTGCAAATACTCCCGGGAGATTTGTTTCTATTGAGCTCAATTTTTGTTTTCGTATAAATCCAGCTTGGTTTAATTCAATTTGATCCTTAAATAATTGGTTATTAGGATTGTAGCCGATAAAGACGAAAACTCCATCGACTTTTAGCTTTTTATCCTCATTCGTTTTTTTATTATGGAGAAGAATATGCTTGTCACCTTCAGATAAATCAATCTCTTTTGGAATTGTGTCCCAAACTAATTCGATTTTTGAATTTTCAAATGCTTGATCTTGTAAGATTCTATCGGCACGCAATTCGTCTCTTCGGTGTATAAGATAAACTTTGCTAGCATATTTTGTGAGGTAGAGCGCTTCATCAACAGCGGTATTACCACCACCCACCACAGCTACTTCCTGGTCTTTATAAAAGGGCGCATCACAGGTGCCACAGTAAGAAACACCTTTTCCATAGTATTCTTTCTCGCCTGGAATATTGAGCAGACGAGGGTTAGAGCCTGTTGCGATTATTGCAGTTTTGGATTTAAAAACTTTATCTGCAGTTTTAAAAATTTTTTCTTCACCTTTTAAATCAACTTCTTTAACTACTTCTTGTTTGATCTCTAGACCAAAGGATTTAGCTTGTTCCTCCATACGTTTAGCAAGCTTGGTTCCTTTAATTTCTTTGAATCCCGGATAATTTTCAACGAGCCAGGTGTTCAAAATCTGACCTCCCGAAAAATATTCTTTTTCGAGTAACATTGTGTCTAATTTATAACGAGCTGCGTAGATACCAGCAGATAGTCCAGCTGGGCCACCACCTAAAATTATTAAATCTTTCATATTATTTCCTTTCTAACAAAATACAAATCAGCGTTAATTTATGTCCAATAATCTATCTAATTTTTTCTTATCGAAACCAATAACCGGTCTGTTATTAACGAGGGTAACCGGAACACCTTTTTGTCCTGTCTTTCTGACAATATCACGCGCTGCTCTTTCATCTTTAGTGATATCAACATCCTTGAACCGTACATGGTTTTTTCTCAGATAACTTTTTACCTTTCTACACCAGGAACATCTGGGAGTGGTAAAAACAATAATTTTTTTACTCATGGATTCTCCGTTTTTGTAATTTTTAATTAAAATTGTAATTTTTTTACAAAATGTCAAATTAGAGAATAAAAAAAGGTACCCATCATCAACGACAGGTACCTAATTTTTTCATTTGCTTATTTCACTTCAATTTTTTTCTTGGGCGTTGCTTCTTTCTGTTTGGGAAAAGCAATGTTAAGAATTCCATCTTCAAATTTTGCCTTGATATCCTTTTGTTCAATAGCAGCAGGAATAGTGAAGGAACGAGAAAAGTTTCCAACATAGCGCTCTTTTCGATAGTATTTTTTTTCATCAATTTCTTCATCCTTTTCAAATTCACCCTGGATGGTTAAGGTGTTATTTTCAAGGTTGATGGCAATATTTTCTTTGTAAATTCCAGGTAGTTCAAAATCAAGGTTGACATCTCCATCTTTTTCGTAAATATCCACAGGAATCCTGCAGCTGGTATTATTCCTAAAATGATCGAAGAAGTCATCATCAAAGAAATTGCTAGGCCAATTTTTTATAGGCTTATATCTTATGATAGACATAATATTCTCCTTTTTCATATTTTTTTTGTCACTTATATGTTTCGATCTATAATATATAGGAGATTTCGCTGATGTCAAATAAAAATTAGCACTCTGTGCGGAAGAGTGCTAAAGGGTTTGTGGACTGCTCAACAATTAACTATGGAGTCAATACTAGGAAAAAAAAATGGAGGACGCTAACTAAATCCCTCCAAAAAGTTGACGAATTAACCAATTCAAGAAAAAGCTACCATCGAATTACACGGACTAATCAAATAAAAAATTATAAAAAAATCTTCAAAGAAACAAAATATGAACATAAATGCGAAAATCCCTTCTAACAAGAGGGGGGACCGCGAAGTGGTGGGATGTGTAATAAAGCAATGAAAAATGTAAACCCAGTGAAATATTCTCATTCCTCGAATTTCACCCAATTAAATATGAAAGA
>LSCK01000082.1 GCA_001577135.1 Cloacimonetes bacterium TCS60
TTCGGTTATGGCAAAAAATGAAGACAAACTGGAAACAGCAAAAGAAAAAGTTATAATCTATCTGCAACAAGCTGCTACTCTTACAGAAGAAATTGATGTTCGTAACAAAGCCTATGCCGAGCTTGGAAAAATTTATAGTAGTGACGAGAAATTTTCTACAGCATTAAGACAGTTCCAAAAAGTAGATAATGATTACTTGCGATTGCGTGGGAATCTCCTCTTCCAGATGGGGTACGTAGAATATAGATTGAATCATACTGATAAAGCACTCGATTACTTAACAGATTTTATTAACTCATTTCCCCATGATGACAATAGGCTCCAGGGTATGAAAATCATTGGTGAAATTTTGATGCAGCAAGAAAAATACAAGGATGCGCTATATTATTACGAAAAAATAGTAAAATTAGAAGAACATAAGCAAGTTGAATCACTACGAAAATTAGTATATCTTTACCAGCAAAATAACCAGCTGAGAAAGGCAATTGAAACCTCCAGTAAAATCCAAAAACCTTCCAACGATGATAGAAGAAGATTAGCAAGGATATTTTTAGCAGATGGAGCAATTGCAGAAGCCCTGTTAGTCATGAAAAAGAGTATTCAAAACGAAACTGATGTAAATGAGCAATTAGTAGATATTTTCTTTGTAGCAAATGTCAACTTTGCCAATGAAAATTATAGAGAAGCTCTGGAAAATTATAAAGATATTCTCCTTCTAAGTAATGAATATGAAAATCGTCAAGATAAGTTTCCTGATTTAAATTGGAAGCAAATAGCTGCAAATCTGATTATATCTTCCTATGAAACAGGATCTCGTAGTCAAGCCGAAAAATATGAGAAACAATTCGCTGATTTGATTGAAGACGATGTTGATTTGGAAGCTGAATTGCTGCTGGTAAGAGGTATCTACTACAGTCCGTTAGACAAAGATGAAGCTGAAGATATCTTTGATGAGATAATTGATGATTTTCCTGAAACAAGTTTTGCAGAGCGAGCATATTTGCAAAAAACAATTTTACAGATACAGCATCAAAATTTTGTGGATGCAAAAAAAACACTGAATGAATTTATTAAAAAATATCCGCAATCGTCTCTTATCAATAATGCTAAATTAAAACTGGGCTCGATTAATTTTTCCGATAGTAATTACAAATCTGCTTTAGAAAATTACCAGTATGTAATTAAAAATGATAGGGAAGGGGAACTGGCGATTCAAGCAATTGAGAATTTTGCTCTTACTTGTAAAGCTATGGGAGAATGGCTGGTGGCTATTGAAGCCTATCAACTATTACAGGAGAGAGTTGATTCTCCTCAAATTAAACCTAAAACGCTTTTTGAAATAGCCTATTGCTATTATATGGATAAAAAATACGATAAAGCTGTTGAAATATTTACACAGGTACAAAGCCAGATAGTCGACCCGGAGCTGCAGGCTGAAACAATTTTTTGGATAGGGGATTCCTATTTTCAGCAACAGGAATACGATGCAGCCATTGAGGAGCTACTACAGTTAGTTTATAATTACAGTGAATATGCTCAATGGTTTGTAAACGCAAATATCAAAATTGCTACTGCCTATGAGAACCTCGAACAATTTGATAAAGCACGTAAGTTCTATCAGAATGTAATTAAACGCTTTGGCACTAATAATCGTTGGGGAAAAGAAGCACAAAAGCTGCTAGATAAGTTACCGAACTAAGATATTATTCACAAATTTGCAAAGCAACAAACTTGACAGAAATATCGGCATTTTAAGAGTGAACTAAAATTTATTTAGATGATTTTTAAAACAAAATTATAACGTACAAAGTGAGCAAAAACAATTAGCGATAATGCATAATATAAAAATAATTTTCTCTTATCTAAAGCCCTACTGGAAACGTATTTTAGCTGGGATTGGCTGTCTCTTAGTTGTTGACGCAGCTCAAATGGTCATACCTAAAATTATCCAGCATATTATTGATACAATGCATCAGCCTAATTTCACCATGGCTGTAATCTTTCAGTTTGCTTTATTGATTTTCATTTTAGCTATTCTGATGGCGGGGTTACGTTTTTTATGGCGTTTACTACTTATAAAAAACGCATTTAAAATAGAACGAAAATTCCGTGACAATTACTACGAACATTTGCAAAAGCTCTCACAAAAATTTTATCAGAAACACAATACCGGTGACCTAATGGCTTATGCCACAAATGATCTACGTGCTATCAGAATGCTTTTTGGTATTGCTTTTGTACTTGCTTTTGATGTTGTAATTATGATAATACCAGCTCTCATTTTGATGGGTTCTATTGATTTGCGACTTACTCTTTACGTAATTATACCACTTCCGATCGTTAGCTTTATCATGATCTTTTTTGGTAGAAAAATCCATAACCGTTTCAGAAAGGTTCAAGAGAATTTTGAAAAATTGTCTGGTCGGGTACAGGAAATAATTTCTGGAATCCGTCTGGTAAAATCTTTTGTCAGAGAAAAGCAGTTTTCAAAACGAGTAAACGATCATTCTATGAGACTGGTAAATCAGCGTATTGGTGTTGTTAGAATTTGGGGACTATTTTTCCCTCTTATGTTTATGATTATTGGTATTAGTATGTTGCTCATGCTCTACTTTGGTGGTAAATTAACAATTCTTGGAGATATATCAGTTGGAGAACTAATCGCTTTCAACAGTTATTTACAATTACTCTCCTGGCCCGTTATCGGGATTGGCTGGATAACAAATCTTTATCAGCGAGGAACGGCTTCCCTTAACCGATTGCGTAAGATCATGGCAGAGGAACCAGATATCTACGATGATGAAAAGGTTGTTAATATGTCTATCAATTCGATTAGCGGAAAGCTGCAGGTAAAAAATTTATCCTTCTCCTATGATGAATCAAAAACTGAGATTCTAAAGGATATTAGTTTTGAGGTAAACAAAGGAGAAACTCTGGCAATTGTGGGGAGAACAGGTGCTGGAAAAAGTACAATCATAAAAATGTTAACGAGAATGGTAAATCCACCAACTAACACGGTATATTTCGATGGTCATGAAATTTATGAACTCCCCCTGGAGACATTAAGAAATAATATCGCCATTGTTACTCAAGATATATTTTTGTTCGCATCAACTGTGAAAGAAAATATCCAGGTAGGCAACCGAGATGCATCTAACCGGGATATTGAAAAAATGACGCAAATGAGCCAGTTCTCCCAGGATATAAATGCAATGGAGGATAGATTTGATGCTGTTATTGGAGAAAGAGGTGTGTCTTTATCAGGTGGCCAACGGCAGAGATTAGCTATTGCCCGTGCTCTTATCAAGGACGCTTCCTTCTTAATTTTAGACGATGCACTCTCTTCTGTAGATACTGAAACGGAAGAGTTGATTTTGAATGAAGTAAAAGAATATCAAAAAAATAAATCAAATATTATTATTGCACATCGTATTTCAACCATGAAACATGCTGATAAAATTATCGTGCTGGATGAAGGAAAAGTAGCTGAACGCGGTACTCATGAAGAATTAGTAAAGATGAACGGCATTTACACTGATATATATAACAAACAAAAATTAAAAGAAGAATATGAATTGTAAATTGGAAAAAGGATATGCGTAGAACATTTTTCGAAAAAGAGACAGAAAGTAAACTCTACGATAAAGATTTAATGAGTAGATTGTTCAAATATCTGCTCCCGTATAAAAAGCAGTATCTGCTTTCCATCTTTCTTCTTTTAGTTGTAGCTCTTTCCAATACAGCAGTTCCTTATTTGCTAAAATATGGTATTGATAATTATATAAAGCCCTCTGAAAAATTAGTTGATCTTAAAGATAATCCTAAAATTTCTGAAGAATTTAGAGGGCAATATAAAAAATATGTCATCGATCGTGTTGGAAAAAAAATATTGATCAAAAGTTATAATCTCGATAAATTACCAGCTTCTGATTTTCATCATCTCAAACGAGAAAACATAATAAAAAAAACATTTATTGCATCCTTTGAGGTTAATAAAAAAACTACTCAGATAGCGCAAAAAAATCCAAATTTACTCAAAAAATTTGGTAACCATTACATAATTAACAAAGAACAAATTAATCAACTTTCCCCGGAAGATGCACGGATTTTGCAATCAAAAAATATTGATGGTTTGCTCAAATTAGCCATAATTTTTCTCCTGATTTTAATCATAAGGTTTGCTTTCAATTATGCCCAGATCTATCTCAATCAATGGGCTTCTATGCACTCTATCTACGATTTACGAGTAAAACTGTTTGCCCATATGCAAAAATTACCCATGTCATATTTTGATAAGAATCCGGTGGGGCGGCTGGTAACCCGGGTAACAAACGATCTGCACGTACTCTCCCATATGCTGGGCGAAAGCCTTGTCACTGTGATACAGGATTTTGTTATGATGGGAGCAATTTTTATCATAATGATAGTTATCGATTATAAGCTTGCTTTGATTACTTTTACGGTTCTCCCTTTAGTGATTCTATTTGTGGTTAAATTTAAGGATTATATTCGCAAAGTGTATCGTATGGTGCGAATTAAATTAGCAAACATAAATTCCAAATTGTCAGAAAATATCTCCGGTATGAAAACCATTCAGCTTTTTCATCAAGAGAAAGAAAAATTAAAAGAGTTCAAAGAAACTACCCTTGAGTACTATTTTGCTGAATTGAAGCAGCTCAAAGTTTTTGCAGTATTCAGGCCATTTATAGACGTTTTACTTTATCTCGCAATTGCCTTAATCTTATGGTATGGCAGTGGTCAGATTATGGCTGATATGATGTCTCTGGGTGTTCTGGTTGCGTTTATCGGTTATATCCGCAGATTTTTTCGTCC
>LSCK01000083.1 GCA_001577135.1 Cloacimonetes bacterium TCS60
CCCTTTTTCTGCTTATTTAACTTTTGTCATCGAGGAAAAATTTGGCTTCAACAAAACAGATTTCAAAACTTTTGTTATGGATTTAATTAAATCCACATTGCTATCAATTATCCTGGGTGGCTTGATACTGGCTGCAATTCTATTTTTCTTTCAGAACCTGGGAAAATTTGCCTGGGTTTATGCCTGGCTGATTATGGTTTTGTTTTCGTTTGTAATGCAATATTTTGCTCCTAAAGTAATTCTTCCCCTCTTTAATAAATTTACTCCTTTAGCAGATGAGAGTTTAAAAGAGAAGATTGAGGATTATATGCATGAACAGGGCTTTAAACTTAAGGGTATCTTCATTATCGATGGCTCGACGCGTACAGCCAAGATGAATGCTTATTTCACAGGTTTGGGAAAATATAAACGGGTTGTATTTTATGATACATTAAAAGAAAAATTATCAGACAATGAAATGTTATCAATTCTAGGGCATGAAGTTGGTCATTATAAACTAAAACATATTTTAAAGGGGATATTAATGTCGATTGTTACGACTGGTATAACATTTTTTCTTCTTTCCCTGTTTATAAAAAACCCAGCACTTTTTGCGGCTTTCCGTATGCAAAATTTATCTGTTTATGCCAGCATAGTTTTTTTTGGATTTCTTTTAGCTCCATTGCAAATGGTGCTTCAACCTATCAGTAATCTTTTGTCCCGCAGACATGAATATCAAGCTGATAAATTTTCTCTTAGTACGATCACGAAACCCATCTCTCTTAAAACTGCCTTAAAACGTCTAAGCATTAATAATTTATCCAATCTTACTCCTCATCCCTTTTATGTTTTTTTGAATTATAGTCATCCGCCTATATTGGATAGGTTACAAAATATTGACAGATTAAAAAAAATATAATAAAAAAATAGACAAGTAATTCAAAAATATTAGAAATGACAAAAAAATAAACATTTTATTATGAGATTGTAAATTGTAAGTAAAGTAAGGAAAAACTTGACATTAAAAACAAGAATTATTACAAACACTAAAAATCAATAGAAAGGAGCAAATATGGGCAAGCACTCATTAAAAATAATAATATTTTTAGTCCTAGTTGCAATTGTGTTATCCGCCTGTTGCCAGAATCCTCCCCCACCAATTAAAAAATCTCAGATTGATGAATTAAGGATCAGTGTTGAGAAACTTGAGACTACCTTAAATTCACAAACTACACGCATAAATAGTCTTGAAAAGCAATTGGATAAAAAAGAAGCAGAACTTCAAGCCCTGAAGGATTACGAACAGCAGTTAATTAAAGAAGGGTACCTAAAGGAGGAATAAGATGTTGCTATCAAAAAGAAATACCTTGATTAGAGTTATCACTTTTTCAGTATTAGTTTTTGTAGTACCCGCCTTTTTAGGTGCAAAAATACATTATTATAATGAAGAAGAATATCAGGATTTATCTAAGGATGCTGTCAAAAAATATTGGGTAGAATTGGAGAATGAACTTACAAATCTCCAAGCTCGTGAGGCTTCTGCTACTGAACAACAGATAAAAAATGAGAAAAAAATTGCCAGGCTGGAAGATAAACTTTCCACTACTGAAACAGATTATGATGCTCTTTACACCAAAATAATTGATAACTTAGGTGGAATTAACAATAGCGAAATTGTTGCTTTCCAACAAAAATTAGAAGAGATGAAATCTCAGTTAAACTACTATGAGCAGATGCCTAATAGTGAACTGGATCAAAATTTTGCGGAAATCAGAAAGTTTATTAAAGAATTTGAAAACATGCAGCAGCAAAAAATCGCTAAAGTCCCTCAGCTTGCTTATGAATTTCAGGAATTAGATCCCAGAATTAAAAATCTAAATGAAGCTGTACCACAATATTACGAAGATAAGCATACAGTTGTGAAGGGTGAATATCTTTCCAAAATTTCCGGTTACAAACATATTTACAATGATCCCTCAAAGTGGGGCATCATCTATCGTGCAAATAGAGACAAAATAAAAGATCCGGATTTGATTTACCCTGATCAGGTTTTTGCTATTCCAAGAGGATTACCCACTACCTGGAAAGTCTATAAAGGCGAATGTCTTTGGACCATATCCAGTTATCCCGAGATTTACGACGATCCCTTTAAATGGCCCCAAATTTATCGTGCTAACAACGATAAGATTGAAGATCCTGACCTGATTTATCCTAATCAAATACTAAGAATTCCTAGAAATTAATTTAATTTATCTAAATCGCCCCTTATGCTTTTCTAATATAAGGGGCTTTTATATTTTATCAATTAAGGCGGATTTTCCGATATTATGAAGGCAACTATCCCTAAAGAGAAAATTTATCGCTCCTTTATTTATATTGGTGTTACGGCTGTAATTATCTTTCTAGCCAATTTTATCGTAACACGTGAAGGGTTGTTTTCGGCAAAAGCTATCTATGAACAGGGGCAGATTGCTGATAAGACCATTGTTGCTCCTTATGATTTTTATTTATACGAAGAGGAAGGTGCTCTAAAACAGAAACAAGACAAAGCGCTTGCTGATATTGTACCTCATTACAAGTTTTCTTCTGGTGCAAGCTTCCAGGCCATGAAAAAGCTAAATCAAATTTTTGAGATTTTGGAAAATAGTCCGGAAAAACAAGCCCCCGATGCAGAAATTTTAAGCAAATTTAATGCTGCTGACTTTAATATATCTCGGAAGCAGCTTAATTTCTTTAAAAATAAGAATGTAAGAACAAAAATTTATAAAACTTTAATGCATAATTTGGAAAAAATTATGCAAAAAGGAATTTCCACTAAACCTATTCAATCTGACAAAATAATCCTGCTCAAAGAGGGCAAGAAGGTTGAAACACTGTCCAAACAAATTATGACTCCCCAAGAATCTGGTGCCTATTTGCTGGAGTTGACTAAGGGTAAAGATATATTTGGGGATAAAAGGTTACAGGATATAACTTTAAAGTTATTGTACGCAGTTGTAGAAGATAATGTAGAATTTGATGCGGTAAGTACCTCCAGAGCTAAAGAGTTAGCTAAATCTTCTATACCTGAAATTGTCGGGGAAGTGTTTCTTGCCTCCCAGCAAAGAGATGCCTGTTTAAC
>LSCK01000084.1 GCA_001577135.1 Cloacimonetes bacterium TCS60
TGGGGTACACAAGATCAGCCTGGTTTACTGGGTGGCAGTGAAGCGTTAGTTTCTTTCTTTGGCAGAAAGCCGTTTGATTATGTTTTTAAATATTTTTATGAAAATCTTTCTGCTACAATGTTTTCCCTTCTTGCTTTTTTCATGGCTTCTGCTTCCTATCGTGCCTTTAGAGCCAGGAATCTGGAGTCCTCTCTGCTTCTGATTTCCGCTGTACTGGTTATGCTCGGTAGAACTACTATCGGGACCTGGCTTACCGGCTGGATTCCGGAAGATTTAACTTACCTCCATTTGCCAAATATTGCTAATTTTATTATGGAATATCTGCAAAAAACCGGACAACGGGCTATCAAGATCTGTGCTGGTTTAGGCATTGTTGGTAGTTCCTTGCGAATAATTTTAGGAATTGAACGTTCTTATCTGGGAGGGAAATAACTATGGGTTTTTTTGAAAAATTAATGAAGATAGACAGACGGATTATTTTTCTCTTAATCTTTATCGGTGTCGCTATTCCCTTGCTGGTGGCTTTTAATTTTAAACTTGAAATCACTCAACCTGTGCGTGAAGTTTATAATCTTATTGAAGATGCTGATGACGGAGCGTACGTTCTATTATCTTTTGATTATGGTCCCTCCACCAAACCGGAAATTCAGCCCATGGCCATATCGATTCTTAAACATGCCTTTGAAAGAGATTATAAAGTAGTTTGTTCAGCACTCTGGCCTATGGGGGTTCTCATGTGTTCTGAAGCTATTGCAAGCGTAAAAAAGGAGTATCCCGATATTGAGTACGGTGTGGACTATGTAAATCTTGGTTACAAAGCTGGGGGTCGTGTAACTATCACTCTTATGGGAAAAAACATACGGAAAGCATTTCCCACAGATGCAGCTAATAAACCCATCTCGGAAATCCCCATCATGAATAATATAAGAAATCTAACCAACTTCGATTTTATTGTAGGTTTTTCTTCCGGTGATCCGGGCCTAAAACAATGGATTCAGGTTGGACACGACACCTTTGGTGTTCCTGTGGCAGGAGGTTCCACAGCCGTACAATTCCCTTCTTTGTCTCCTTATCTAAATAAGGAAAACCAACTGGTTGGTTTGTTGGGTGGCTTAAAAGGTGCTGCTGAATATGAAAAGCTAATTGCTTCCCCAGGTTCAGCTATTAAAGGAATGGATGCTCAATCTATTGCTCACCTTGTCATTATAATTTTTATCGCTATAGGTAATATAGGTTATTTTGTTACAGGTAAATATAAAGAAAAGCGCATATAAAATATAGTAGGAGTTTTTTATGAATTTTATTATGGATAGAATAGGTGTTTGGATGGGTGCTGCCTTAACATTTGCTATCTTTAGTTTTTTGTACAAGGACAATCCAATTTACAAAATCGCAGAGCAGATTTTTGTAGGAATTTCAGCCGGATATTGGTTTATTTACACAATCTTTAATATCCTTAAACCAAATCTTTTCCAGCCGCTTATCTCTGATTTTAACAATAATACTTTACTCGTTCTACCTGCTATTCTTGGCATATTCATGCTTTGCCGCCTAATACCAAATATCGGTTGGATAAGCAGATATGCTATATCACTTGTTGTAGGAACCACGGCTGGTCTGGCTCTCATACAAACCCTACAATCCGATGTCATAAGTCAAATGTCAGTAACCATATTAAATCCATTTGCAGGCGCTAACGCTGCCGTGATCCTCGGTAAATGGATTTTATTAATCGGAACCACCACAGGCATTATCTACTTTTTCTTTAGTAAAAAACATACTGGCGTTTTTGGTGGAGCTGCCAAAATTGGAATTGTCTTCTTAATGATATCCTTTGGAGCTGCATTTGGCTATACTGTTATGGCTCGTATTTCATTATTAATCGGTAGATTGAATTTTCTCATGGGAGAGTGGCTGGGAATTATTCAACCTTAATATACCTTTTTATAAATTAGAATCTAATGGCTTTTCTCATATAAAAAAAATGTTTTTATCTAAATAATCTGTATTTTCTACTGCTATAAATTTATTGCTATTTGAATATTCAACCAAATTATTCAGAGGAAAGATTTATTATGAATATTTTAGTCATAAGCGATACACATGGTAATATGGATTTACTAAGTTCTGTTTTAGAAGCAAATATCGATTGTGATATGGTAATCCATCTCGGCGACAATTATGAAGATTTGGACACTTTTACTTCATTATTAAATGGAAAAGAAAATTTTAAAGTTCCTGGTATTTTTCATCCTCAGTATAAATCAGGTAAACTTGAAGCTGAAAAGCTAGTAGAGGTTGAAGGCAAAAAAGTTCTACTAGTGCATAGCCGCCGGGACATTACGCAAATAGCAGACATCTATCTATTTGGTCACTCACATGAATGGGAATTAAGAAACAGCAAAAATGGAATTTTCCTCAACCCAGGTCATCTTAGAATGTCGGAAGAGAAAGGACGAGAAGCAAGTTATGCCCTTTTAAAAATTTTGGAAGGCAATTTTCACATTAAATTATTGGATTACGAACATAAAATATTCCTAGAAGCCACTCTATAAAATGTGGTTTCTCCTTTCTCTTTTTTCCGGAGTTAGCTGGTCTTTGAGTGATGTCTTTGGTAAAAAATTAACAAAATCCTACCCTGTACTTGTCACCTTAACCTATCGCTATATTTTTTCAATTCCCTTTCTGCTGATTTATCTAATATTCATAGAAATCCCCCGTATTAATCCCAGTTTTTGGCTGGTGATTCTTATACTTTTACCTCTGGAGTTAACAGCTGCTACTCTTTATTTAAAAGCAATAACCATTTCTCCCCTCTCAATGGTCACACCATTTGTTGCCTTTACTCCAGTTTTTTTACTGCTTACTTCTTACCTTATTCTGGGTGAAACTGTTAGCTGGGGAGGGGCTATCGGGATTGTTCTTATTGCGGCAGGTGCTTATATGATAAATTTTTCCCGCCAGAATTATCTCCTTCCCTTTAAAAAGTTATTCCAGGAAAAGGGCATACTTTTGATGCTGGGAGTTGCTTTTCTTTATAGCATGACTTCCAACCTCGGTAAAATGGCAATGCAATATTCCTCTCCCTCTTTTATGGGGATTTTTTACACATCTCTTTTGGGATTTGCTTTCGTCCTGGTGGCAAAGGGCAAGGGCAAGAAACTAAAACCAAAGAAGTTCAGTATCAATTTCGCCTGGATTGGATTCTTTAATGCAATAATGATGATAACTCATATGGTTGCAATAAAATATATACAAGTTGCGTATATGATAGCTGTTAAACGCACAAGTTTATTATTTGGAGTGTTCTTTGGCTATCTCTTCTTTCATGAAAAAGAGATTGGCAAGAGAATGATCGCAGCAATAATTATGTTAGCAGGTGTGGTAACAATTTTAATATTCAGTTAATATTAAATATTTTCTAAACAATTAGGCAGAGTATTAATAAGTAACAAGCCTTTTTTTGAAAATTTTTACACCGCTGAAATAAAAAACAACGAACATCCCAAACAAGATACCTACATCCAAAAGGATATCTCCCAGCTGTAGATTACGCCAAAAAATACTGTTGAAACCATGCATAGCCCAGTGATTCAAGGTAAATTTGCCTACAGTCTGTAGATATTTTGGCATCACGATGGTTGGAACCATACTACCTCCAAGCAGGGACATTGTTAATATTATTAGAGTAGAGATACTTTGCACAGTTCTCAAATTTTTGCAAATAGCTGCAATAAAAATACCAAGAGCAGAGCAAGCCAGAGACGTTACAGTTATCAAAACTAGCAAAGTAGGAATTGCCTGAAAAATATTCAATCCGAAGACCAACCAGCCAAAAATGAACAAAACAGTTAACTGAGTAATACCAATCATACTGGTAAATATCATCTTGGCAGTTAGTACCTGTCGCCGTGATATGGGAGAAATCAAAAGTCGCTTAATAGTACCTGCATTTTTCTCCTCCAAAAGTGAAGCTCCACTGTGAGTTACAGAAAAAAGTAAAAACAGCACAGCCATTCCTGCTACATATTGTGAATACATGGGATTACTTTTTTCTTGTCCTAACAGCTTAACTTTTTCAATTTCAACAGGACTATCAAATATATTTGCTGATCCCTGCGGCAACTTGCTTATAGAAGAAATTCCAATTTCCTCTTGCTCCCGTGGAAAATATTTACTCACTGTTTTTGACATATCAATCCGGAACTTATTATTTCTAGTTTTTCCCAAATATTCTTCCGATTTTACCCACAATGCATTTAACATCACCAAAGGAAAGTTTGACATTATTGTTTTCTGAATGAGGCCACTCACAATACCATATTGAATCTGATTTTTGGGGTCGTAGTGAATTTCCAGGGGAAGTTTTGAACCATCTTTCATATTTGCGGAAAATCCAGCCGGAATAAAAATTCCTAATCCCCTTTTCCCTTTCTTTATGAGATCATCCATGCTTTCTTCTTCCAATAGAAAAGTGCTGTCATGTTTAGTATATTTTGTGCTAACAATCAATTCCGGTAAACTGTCCAGGGCAGTAGTAAATTCTCTGGATAATTCTGTCTGATCATTATCCACTAGAAGAATTTTGATTTCGCTCATACCGCTGGAACTCCCCATACCACCGAAAACGAGCCCAAACACGAGGCTAAGAATCATAGGCACAAGATAAGTAGTAATTACAGCCGACTTCGACTTAAAAAATAGCTGGATATCTTTTCTGATTAAATTGATAATCTTCACTCTCTGAGCTCCCTTCCGGTTAATTGTAAAAAAACACTTTCCAAATTTGGTCTTATGATAGCGAGATCAACCGCCTCATTTTTATATTTTTCCAATTTTTTAAAAATAACAGGAATGTTCTTTATCAGATTCTCACCAGAAATTTGAACTATGTATTCTGATTTTTTTCTAATATCAAAATTGGGTGCTATCTTTCTTAC
>LSCK01000085.1 GCA_001577135.1 Cloacimonetes bacterium TCS60
TGGAAAATGAAAAATTGATGAAAGAATTATCACAGCTTAATAAAAATATTCTAAGAAATACATCTTTTCAAAAGCAACGGGCTGTGTTTAATAAATTTAAAAAATCCAAGACAGCAGAAAAATTTTATCAAATTGTCAAAGAAAAGTATGTACCTATTTACAGGGAGCTTGTTAAAGAAAAATTTGAAGAAAAATATTTTTTCTCAGAAGATAAGAACGCATTTATTGAATTATTAAATTCAAAGTTTAATAAAAAAAACCTATTGATAGCAAAAGCTCTGGATTCTATTTCAGAAGAAAATGATGTTGACTCCTTTAACAAACAGATTAAATCTTTTTTACAGATTACAAAGGACGCATTTAAACGTGGTAGAAATATATATGCTGTAGCGTGTGGAACTTCTTATAATGCAACTTTGATAGGTTCACTCTTTTTCAATGAAATACCTAATATAGAAATTTTGCCTTCCCTACCTGGAGATTTTCGAGGTCAATTTTCAAATAGCTTACATGATGGAGATGTTCTTGTTGGTGTATCACAGAGTGGTGAAACTAAAGACCTCATAAATATTTTCAACGATGTGGAGGATTCTGGTTTTGATATTAAAAAAATGACGATTGTAAATAATAAAAATTCAACCCTCGGCCAAGAAAAAAGTGATGTATCTGTTCCGATTTATTGTGGACCGGAAATAGCTGTTCCAGCAACAAAAAGTTTTATCAATCAAATAATGATGTTCTATTACCTGGCAATTCAAGTAGCAAAAATGAAAATTGCCTTAATAGAATCCGATAAAGAAATTACTGTTCCGATCGATATTAATAAAATGAAAAGAATGGTCAGAAAAAGAGAACGAACAATCGATAATATACCTTCACTCATCAAGGAAACGCTGAATAATACCTCTGATGAAATTGATTATGTAGCAGCAAAAATTTATGCGGAACCATCAATTCACATTCTTGCTACAAAGGTTACAGGAGTTGCCCTGGAGGGAGCACTTAAGATAAGAGAAACTGTTCTTAATCATACAGAAGGTAAGGAGGGCTCAGAATTCAAACACGGACCCAACACGATCCTTGGCAAAAATACTGTTTTTGGGGTCAAACATATAAAGGCAATGGTAAAACATTTTGATCATATATTAGATAAGATTTATAAAGAAGCAGCGGAAAGGGATATCTCAAATTTAGAAGTAAGGAAGATCACTACAGCCCTAAGCTCATATGTTTTTAAGAAAATATATCCCTTTAATCTTTCCGAAGCTGGGTTAGAACTATTCAAAGAGGTGACAGAGAATTATAACTTTTTTGAAAATGGTTATCGCAATTATCCCATAATTTATATAACTGGACCTGAAGATAGAGATGTTAATCTTACAATTTCTCAGATAAATACTCATAAAATTAGAGGTGGAGATAGCTTTGTTATTGCAGAAGAAAATGATAAATTGTTGAGAAATACTAAGAAAAACCCGCATGAGGATGAATATTACGGCTGGGGTTACATAACACTACCTAAAACAGGAGATTATCTATTAAATACATTTTCTGCTACAGTAGTGCTGCAATTGTTAGCACTAAAGATGAGTGTTAGAAAAATGAAGAAATTGGATAAGCTGGGTCTGAGAGACCATGGAGTTCATCCTGATGTTCCCAAGAATGTATCCAAGTCGATTACTGTTGATTAAGGAAATATTTTAGATAAAAAAAAGCAGCATCCGTTATAGATGCTGCTTTTGTATTTATAAGGGGAATGATATATTTTACATCATACCTGGCATACCGCCACCCATTGGGGGAGCACCACCGGGAGCGCCACCAGGTGCAGGAGCACCACCGTCATCTCCTTCTGGTTTATCAGCAACAGCACATTCTGTAGTTAAGAAGAGGCTAGAAATACTGCAGGCATTTTGTACAGCAGAGCGAGTTACTTTTGCGGGATCAATAACACCGTCGTCCAGGAGTTTGGAATATTCTCTAGTAGCAGCATTATAACCAATCTGGTCATCTTTTTCAGCTTTAATTTTTTCAACGACAACATCACCGGGTAAACCAGCATTTTTAGCGATTTGGTAGAGTGGTTTTTCCAGGGAATTTTTAAGAATTTGGGCACCGATTGCTTCTTCGCCATCGAGCTCGAGTTCATCAATTTTTTTGGCGGCATGAAGAACAGCTACACCACCACCAATTACTATTCCTTCTTCTACAGCAGCACGTGTGGCCTGGAGCGCATCATCAACGCGATGTTTTTTTTCTTTCATTTCAATTTCAGTTGCAGCACCAACATTAAGAACAGCTACACCACCAGCTAATTTAGCCAGGCGTTCCTGTAACTTTTCTGAATCATAATCTGAAGTGCTATCATCAATTTCTCTTTTTATCTGCTCGATTCTTCCTTCGATATCTTCTTCTCGACCGTTACCTTCTCGAATTGTAGAGTTTTCTTTATCAACTATTACTTTACTAGCAACACCAAGATCGTTGATCGTAACATTTTCTAATTTCATACCCATATCTTCTGTGATTACAGTACCGCCTGTAAGTATGGCGATATCTTGCAACATTGCTTTTCTTCGATCACCAAATCCAGGTGCTTTGATAGCACATACGTTTAGGGTTCCACGGATTTTGTTAACAACGAGTGTGGCTAGAGCTTCACCCTCTACATCTTCTGCAATAATAAGTAGGGGTTTACCAGCTTTAGAAACTTCCTGTAAAATGGGTAAAAGGTCTTTCATAGCAGAGAGTTTCTTATCAATGAAAAGAATATATGCATCTTCCAATTCTGCTACCATGTTTTCTTGATTAGTAGCAAAGTAAGGAGATAGATAACCTCTATCAAATTGCATTCCTTCTACCAGCTCCATATGAGTTTTCATTGTCTTGGATTCTTCCACATTAATAACACCTTCATTACCTACTTCATCCATAGCCTCGGCAATCAATTTACCGATTTCTGGATCGTTATTAGCAGATATAGTGCCGATTTGTTCAATTTCTGAGGAAGTTTTGACAGGTTTACTTTGTTTTTTGATTTCG
This sequence comes from Cloacimonetes bacterium TCS60, assembly GCA_001577135.1. Taxonomy (GTDB): domain Bacteria; phylum Cloacimonadota; class Cloacimonadia; order JGIOTU-2; family JGIOTU-2; genus TCS60. The sequence goes on from LSCK01000085.1 coordinate 3,043, forward strand.
TCAACTATAACTTCAGCTGCCTTTAGAATACCTTTTTTCATGAACATTGGATTAGCTCCAGCAGTTACATGTTTAAAGCCTTCTGAAATGATCTCTTGAGCGAGAAGAGTGGCAGTGGTTGTACCATCGCCTGCATTGTCATGGGTTTTGGTAGCTACTTCTTTTACCATTTGAGCACCCATATTTTCAAACTTGCCTTCAAGTTCTATCTCTTTAGCAATTGTTACACCATCGTTTGTAATAGTTGGTGCACCAAAGCTTTTTTCGAGAACTACATTTCTTCCTCTCGGTCCTAAGGTGGTTTTGACAGCGTCTGCCAATTTATCAACACCTTGTTTAAGATTTTCTCTTGCGTCATGACCGAATTTTAATTGTTTAGCCATTAGATTACCTCCGAATATTGTTTTTCTTTCAATTTAATTTTGTACATTTTGATTTTTCAAAATGGCAATTTTATCGTCTTTTATGTCAATAATAATAGGATGTTTTTTCTTTATTTTAGCCTGCTGTTCCCAATCTTCGATTAGAGCAATAGCTATTTTATTCTCTATCTCACGTTGAATAAGTCGCTTAAGAGGTCTAGCACCAAATTTAGGATCATATCCATGTTCAACTAAATAATTCTCAGCAGCTTGTGAGATTTTAAGCACGATTTGTTTTCTTTTTAATCTTTCCCTTAAATAAGAAAGTTGGATTTCTAATATCTTCCGCATATCATTTCGGCTTAAGCTGTGGAAAGTAATAATTTCATCGAGACGATTAAGGAATTCAGGTCTAAAATAATTTTGCAGGGCTTCTAACATAACTGCATTAGACAAATCGTCAGGATCTTCCGCATTGTAGATCTCTTCCGAAGCAATGTTGGAAGTCATAATAATTACAGTATTTGTGAAATCTACAGTCCTTCCCTTGCTATCTGTTAACAATCCATCATCCAGGATTTGCAGCAGGATATTAAAAACATCTTTATGTGCTTTTTCAATTTCATCAAAAAGGATAACACTGTAAGGTTTTCTGCGCACCGCTTCTGTAAGTCTACCTCCTTCATCATAGCCAACATAACCAGGGGGAGCACCTACTAATTTAGCAACAGAATGTTTTTCCATAAATTCTGACATATCAATTCTGATCATAGCTTTCTCTGTATCAAAGAGGGATTTGGATAACGTTTTAGCAAGTTCAGTTTTACCAACTCCGGTTGGACCCAGGAAGAGGAATGTTCCCACAGGACGGTCACCCGGGTTTATACCAGCTCGATTTCTACGAATAGCATCTGATACTGCTTGAATTGCTTCATCCTGTCCCACAACGCGTTTATGCAATTCAGTTTCCAGATCCAAAAGTTTTTCAGCTTCACTTTCCAGCATCTTGGAAACAGGTATATGAGTCCATTTTGAGATTATTTTTGCAACATCATTTTCATCGATCTCTTCTTTCAAAATTCTTCCACTCTCTTGTAAATCATCCAGTTCTTTACTAGATTCTTTTACCGCTTGCTCAATTTCGCGCAGCCTTCCATATTTTAATTCAGATGCTTTATCAAGCTCACCCTTTCGTTCTGCTTTACTTATCTGATTTTTAATTTGATCTTTTTCTTCTCTGAGAGCACTAACTTTTGCAATCATCTCTTTTTCCTGATTCCATCTTACGCGTATATGGTTGGCTTGTTCATTAAGTTCAGAAAGTTCTGCCTGAATCTCATTTAACCTTTTTTGGGACGCTTCATTTTTCTCTTTTTTTAGGGAGTGCTCCTCGATTTCAAGCTGTTGGATCTTCCTTTCAAAATTGTCCAGCTCAGTGGGAAGGCTATTAATTTGAATACGAATATTTGCGCATGCTTCATCGATCAGGTCGATTGCTTTATCGGGAAGAAAACGGTCAGAGATGTAACGTTCAGAAAGGTTAGCAGCAGAAACTATAGCGGAATCTTTTATCTTAACTCCATGATGAATCTCATATTTATCTTTGATTCCTCGGAGAATTGAAATGGTGGCTTCCACATTGGGCTCTTCCACCATGATAGGTTGGAATCGTCTTTCCAGTGCTGCATCCTTTTCTATATATTTACGGTATTCATTAATTGTAGTTGCGGCTATGCAATGTAATTCACCACGAGCAAGAGCAGGTTTTAATAGATTGGAAGCATCCACAGCACCTTCAGCTGCACCGGCTCCCACCACAGTATGTAACTCATCTATAAACAATAATATTTGTCCTTGAGCCGCTTTTATCTCTTTCATAACAGCTTTAAGTCTATCTTCAAATTCACCTCTAAATTTTGCTCCTGCTAACAAAGAGCCCATATCCAGTTCTATTACATCCTTATTTTTCAAATTCTCAGGCACATCGTTTTCTACAATTCTGCCTGCGAGTCCTTCCACAATAGCGGTCTTACCAACTCCTGCTTCACCAATCAACACCGGATTATTCTTTCTGCGTCTGGAAATAATTTCCATAACAGAGCGAATTTCT
>LSCK01000086.1 GCA_001577135.1 Cloacimonetes bacterium TCS60
ATTGTGAGAAAAAATATTTAGTCGATAATTTGAAAATAAAATTGTAGATTTACTCAACTTAAGTTATAACTAAGGAGGAAAATTGGCAAAAAAAATCAATACAAACTCTTCCAGAACATTGATGGAGTACCGATTATTACCTGGATATACATCGAGTGATTGTAAATTTAAGGATATTTCCCTAAAAACACCACTTGTGTATTCAGCAAATAATGAAAAAAAATATTACTTAAATATTCCTTTAGTTTCTGCTGCTATGCAGTCGGTTTCGGGTGATCAAATGGGAGTAGAATTGGCTAAGCTTGGTGGTGTTGCTTTCATTTTTTGTTCTCAAACACCTCAATCTGAAGCACAAATGGTAAAAAAAATCAAGAATCACAAAGCTGGATTTGTGAAACCTAGGAAAGTCAAACCCAGTATGAAAGTTAGTGAGATGTATAATATTCGCAAAAAATCGGGTCATTCAACATTTCCTGTTGTAAATGATGATAACATTTTCCTAGGCTTGATCTCAAAATGGGATTATGATATCTCTCTTCATGCTGACTGCTTGATAAAGGAAAGGATGATAGATAAAGAAAATATCGAAGTTGGTACCAATATTACTGATTTAATGAAAGCAAATAAGTTACTATTAGAAAGTCATAAGTCCATTCTCCCTGTTATTGATGAAGATGGAAGATTGCTCTCGATGGTTTTCCGTAAGGATATTAATGATCAATTAAATTTTCCATTAGAAATTCATGATAAGAAGAAAAGACTTATTTCTGTTGCTGCGGTTAATACACATGATTATAAAGATAGAGTAACAGCGCTTGCTAGAGAGGAAGTAGACGTCATAGCGATCGATTCCTCAGATGGACATACTCAATATCAAAAAGATACTATTAAATGGATCAATAAACATTATCCTAATATCCCAGTAATAGGTGGTAATGTGATAACCAAAACTGGATTTAGATTTTTAGTTGAAGCAGGTGCAAAAGCAGTAAAAGTTGGTATGGGTGGAGGATCAATCTGCATTACTCAAGAACAAAAAGGAACAGGAAGAGGACTTGCGACTACGATTATCGAAGTTGTAGAAGCTAGAGATACATATTTTAAAGAAACCGGTAAATATATCCCTATAGCTGCAGATGGTGGAGTAACAGGCACTAAGGATGTCACAATTGCACTGGCTTTAGGAGCAGATTACGTTATGATGGGACGCTATTTCGCTCGAATGGAAGAATCTCCTACCGACAAAATCGTTGTGAACAACCGAGTTATGAAACCATATTGGGGTGAAGGATCTGCAAGAGCTCAAAAATGGAAAACAAGGCGCTATAATCAGGGGAAATTTGTGGAAGGTGTAGAAGGATTAGTGGAATATGCAGGTCATCTCAGGGACAATTTAGAAGAGACATTGGCTAAGATTAAATCATCGATTCAAACTTGTGGAGCAATGAACTTATCTGAATTTCATCAAAAAGCTGAATTGGAAGTTGTCTCTGCACTTTCTATAAGAGAAGGCAAATCTCATGATATTTATTTAGGAGCAGAAAATCTAGAAAATCAAGATTACAATACTTCTGAATAAAATGAGATATTAAAACAAAAATTATAACGAGGATTAAATGATAAGTTATAAAAAAGCTGGTGTGGATCTCAAAACTGGAGATGAAGCTTCTAAAATTGCTTATAAATTTGCTAAATCAACTTTTGCTTCTCGCAAAGGAATGATAGGCACTCCGGTCATATTGGATGGCAGTTTTACTGGAATGATGGATATGGGTGATTATTATATTGTGCAAGGTGATGACGGTGTTGGCACAAAAATTGAAGTTGCAGAATGTATAAATAAATATGATACACTTGGTTTCGATCTGCTAGCGATGGTTGCAGATGATGCTATTTGTTTAGGAGCTGAAACACTTTCGATTACGAATACCATTGATACTAATAAAATTGATACTCAAGTTGTGGCAGAATTGATGAAAGGTTTAGCGAAGGCATGTACAGAACATAAAGTTATTATACCAGGAGGAGAAATTGCTGAATTGGGTAATACGATTAATGGTAATATATGGAATGCAACTGCAATTGGAGTTTTGGAAAAAAGTAAATTCATCCCTGTAGAAGAGATCAGACCTGGAGATAATGTAATAGCTTTACGAGAAGATGGATTTCGATCTAATGGATTTTCTTTAGCGAGATATATTCTTGAAAAGGAGTTTGGCAAGAATGCATACAAAAAGAATTCTCCTTATAAGAAGAGTTGGGGGGAGATGATATTAAGACCTTCAAAAATATATTCTTCAGCTCTGTTAGATTTACTTGGGAGATTTAGTAAAATACGGAAATTCAATATCAAAGGACTAGCTCATATTACAGGTGGAGGTATCCCGGGAAATTTGAATAGAATTCTACGGCAAACTGGTTTAGGAGCAGATCTTAACGATCTTTATGTACCTCCGACTTTTATGAAAGAGATTCAAAAGATCGGAAAAGTCTCTGATAAAGAGGCTTATAAAACCTGGAATATGGGGAATGGGATGCTACTTGTAGTTGATACAAAAGATGCAGATCAGATCATTGAATCAATATATGTTGAAGCTCAAATTGTCGGTTCTATTATTGAAGAAAAAAAAATAACAATAAATTCAAAAGGTGTAGATCAGGAAAAGTTGATGTTCAAAATATAGTTGGAGAAAATTTGAAATATAAGATCCAAATTACATTAAAAGATGATATCAGAGATGTTATGGGCGAGAAAATTCAAAAAAAAGCTAAAGAATTTCTCCACATAAGAACAGGGAAAGTAAAGACTACAAAGATCTTTCACGTGATGTATGAATTGTCTAGATCCAAAATTGAAAAGTTTGCCAATTTGGGTCTCAGAGATAAGGTGATTCACGATGTGTATATTAATTCCTTCTATAATAACTCTTTTTATAAATCATTTGTATTAGTAGCAAAGCAGCCTGGAGTTACAGATGATGAAGGGATGAGTGCTCAAAAGACTTTGTTAGATATTTTAGATCTTGATATTGATATAAATACTCAGCATATCTATTCTCAAGATATCTATCTAATTGAAAATGCTCTAACCGAAAGTGAGCTAATTAGATTAGCTGAAAAACAATTGGGAAATAAATTAATCCACCATTTTGAATATGGAAAATTCACGGGTAACATCAATTATATTCCAGAAGTTCGCATTGTAAAAAATACTGAAACCAAATCCATAGATCTCGATGTGAATGATAATGAGCTTGTAAATATTTCCAAGGAAAGACTCCTGGCTCTGAATCTGGAAGAAATGCAGGCAATAAAGCATTATTTTGCCAATGGAAAAATAATAGAGCAACGCCAGAAAAAGGGGCTAGGTAAAAAGCCAACAGATTGCGAGATGGAAGTACTAGCGCAAACCTGGAGTGAACACTGCAAACACAAAGAATTCGCAGCATCTGTTCATTATATCAACAAAGAAACTGGCGAAGAAGAAACCATAGATTCTATGTTTACAACATATATACGTTCTTCCACTGAGATTATTCGTGAAAGATTGAAAAAAGCAGGAAATAACTGGCTGCTTAAGATCTTTACTGATAATGCTGGTGTTGTGAAAATAAATGATGAATCTGTATTCGTTTGGAAGGTGGAAACACATAACTCACCATCTGCCATCGATCCTTATGGAGGAGCTATAACGGGCATCTTAGGGAACAATCGTGATCCCTTGGGAACCGGTATCGGTGGTAGCAAGCTTCTTTTTAATACGAATGTTCTTTGCTTCGGACCTCCGAATTTTGATAAAGAATTGCTGGCTGGTCAACTGCATCCGAAACGTATTTTTGAAGGGGTCAGACATGGAATTGAAGATGGTGGAAACAAATCTGGAATTCCTACTGTAAACGGATCGATAATATTTGATGAACGTTACAGTGGAAAACCGCTGGTTTATTGTGGAACAGGCGGTGTGATGCCAATGCAACTAAATGGAGTAGATTCCTGGAAAAAACCTATAGAAGATGGGGATCTCATCATTATGGCAGGCGGAAGAGTGGGGAAAGACGGTATTCACGGAGCTACTTTTTCTTCTGCGGAAATTGATGAACATTCACCACAATCAGCTGTTCAAATAGGAAGCCCGATCACACAGAAACTGGTTGCAGACTTTATGCGTCCTGCTGTCGAGCAAGGTCTCATTCAGTGTTCTACAGATAACGGCGCAGGTGGGCTCTCTTCCTCTGTTGGAGAACTTGCTGAGATCAGCGGTGGAGCATTAGTGAATCTTGAGAAAGTGCCGCTGAAATATTCCAACTTAAAGCCTTGGGAGATATTTGTTTCCGAATCACAGGAACGTATGACTTTTGTGGTTAAAGAGAAGAACAAAAAAGCGCTTTACGAGCTGGCTAAAGAGCGTGAAGTGGAGCTATCTGAGATTGGTAAATTCACGTCCATGGGATACATAGATGTGCGCTATAAAAATGAGAAAGTCGCATTTCTCGAGATGGATTTTTTGCATAATGATGTTCCCAAAAAGTATTTGAAAGCTGTTTGGGAAAAACCGCAACTTACTGAGCCTAAATTACCGTTAAACATAGATTATAACGACGTTATGCTTAAATTGATGGCAAGCTATAACATTTGCTCTCGCGAAGATGTTATCCGGCAATACGACCATGAAGTGAAAGGCAAAACCATCATAAAACCGCTGATGGGAAAAGAAGGGAAAACTCCGCAAGATGCTGCTGTGATGCGTCTCAATTTTGACAGTTTAGAAGGCATTGCAATTTCTAACGGTATCTGCCCGAAATTTGGAGATATCGACGCTTATGAAATGAGTGCGGGAGCTTTTGATGAAGCTATTCGACAGATTATATCGGTTGGTGGAAAGCTTCCTGATATTAATGATAAGTCTAATAGATTCTGGACTGTTAATGACAATTTCTGCGTGCCCGATTCAGTTTACGATCCCGAAAATAATCCTGATGGAAAACAGAAATTGGCAAAACTGGTGCAGATGAATAAAGCGCTCTATGATATGAGCACATTCTACAACATTCCGATGACTTCGGGAAAAGATAGTATGAAGAATGATTTCAAAGCAGGGGATGTGAAGATTTCTGTACCACCAACTATCCTTTACTCTATGGTTGCTAAGCTGGCTGATGTGCGTCAAACAATCACCAGCAACTTCAAAGCAGAAGGTGACCTGATATACATTTTAGGTAAAACATACGATGAATTGGGTGCTTCTGAATTTTACAAATTGTTCGACGAATTAGGTGCGAACGTGCCTAAAGTGCGAAAGGAAGAAGCCTTTGAACTCTATACAAAAGTATCGAAAGCAAACGATATGAAGTTGATTGAATCGTGCCACGATCTATCCGATGGGGGATTGGCAGTTGGAGTTTGCGAAAGTTCTATCGGAACAGAATTTGGAGTTGATCTGGATGTTTCAAATCTTAATGAATTCAACTTAAATGCTATACTTTTTTCGGAAAGTCATTCCAGGCTTGTAGTGAGTATCCGATCTGAAAACAGCGAAAGATTTGAAGAACTTTTCGGAGATAAATGTTTCTTTGTTGGAAAGGTGAGTTCAGATAAGAAAATCAAAGTAAGATTTAATGATATAGAAGTTATCAATGCTGAAGTGGATAGGCTGAAAGCAGCTTGGGATGAAGGATTGAAGAATTGAAAATTAGATATAACACACTCCGACTCGAACAAGTTCGAGCCACCCCTCTCAAGAGGGGATTAATCCGTGCTTTCTGTAAAATTGGTGGTTTCAAAAGAAAAGGAAAAATATGAAAAAAGTAAAAGCATTGATCATTACAGGATTTGGTATAAATTGCGAAGAAGAAATGGCAGCAGCTTATCGTTTGGCGGGAGCAGAAGCGGAGATTGTTCATCTTAATGATATATTCTCTGAGAAAAAATCCATCCACAATTATGATATTATGAACTTTCCTGGTGGATTTTCTTTTGGTGATGATCTGGGATCAGGGAAAGTGCTTTCTAATAAAATGAAGTTTAAAAAACTAAGTTCTGGGAAACTATTTTTCACCGATATCAAAGATTTTCTTGAAGAAGGAAAATTTATTTTGGGGATTTGTAACGGTTTTCAATTTTTAGTTAAGATGGGTCTTTTACCGAATATTGGGATCAATTTTAAGCAGGAAGTTACCTTAAGCAAAAATAATTCAGGTAAGTTTGAAGACCGTTGGATTTACTTAAAAAAGAATCCAAAAAATAATTCTCCTTTCTTAAAAAATATTGATGTTATAGCCTGCCCGGTTAGACATGG
>LSCK01000087.1 GCA_001577135.1 Cloacimonetes bacterium TCS60
TAAAATTTTAAAATCCTTGACACATCATATCATCATATTCTGATATGACATAAAATTGATATTTAAAGGAGAAGCACATTGCTTAGTGACTTTGTTCTCAGAAAATTAGAAAAACTTTTTTACGTATTATCAAATAAAATCAGGATAGAAATAATATATTTATTGTTAGAAAATGGAAAACTGACAGCAGGAGAATTATCTGATAAGCTGGGTATTCCTCAAAATACTCTCTCTTCTCATCTGAAAATTTTATACGAGGGTTCATACATTGATCGAGATAAGAAATGGAGAAAAAAGTATTTTTATATCAAAGAAAAGAAACTAAAAAAGATTTTGCAGATTGGAACTACAATTCTATTCGACAAATGGGAAAATAATTGGGAAAAAATAGCCGACGGAAAAAAAAAGATAGAAATGATAATGAATAATAATAAGGAGGGAAGCAAGGATGAATAAAATAATACCTAGGTGGGAATGGAGAACTTTTGGAGATAAATTTGAAGATGCGGAAAACAAAATCAAAAAGCAGGGAAATGGCAGACACAGACAAAGATCAGAAATATATATCCTCTCTCAAAAAAGCAATGATAATACAAAAATCAGAGAAGGATTAATGGATATAAAATCTCCTATTAGGATTAATGAAGAAACAGGACTGGAGCAATGGACAGTAGTAACTAAAGCAGATTTTCCGATTCATATTAATGATCTGGTAGTAGTTTACAAGGCATTTGGAATTCCCATGCCGTACCTCGAAAAAGATCAATACTCCTATTCTGAGTATCTTAACGAGCTTATAAAACCAAATTCTCATCTTAAGATTGTAGATGTTCATAAAAATAGACACGGATACATAATCGATGATGCGATTGTAGAGATTGCCGAGGTAAAGTTCGATGAGTATGAAACAAAAACTATTGCTGTGGAACATGCAAATCCGGATTTGGTTTTGGAAACAATGAAAAAATTAGAATTGACGGACTACGAAAATATTAACTACATCAAAGCCATGAAGACACAGTTTGGCATGGAGTACTAAACACAAAAAATGTTCAAGTCAGAACAAGGAGCGATTCAAAAGTTTACCTGGGGTAAATTTATCATAAATGGTAAAGAACATGCCAAACGATCCGATGGTTCCATAATCGGTGCCGGTAAAGATATTAGAGTTATCGATGGCAAGGTTACATCCTGGAAAGAACGAAATGGTCATACACTGGAAAAGAATATGATAACGGGTATTTTTGAAAAAAATATCAAGATTTTGATAATTGGGAACGGAGTTTATGGGGCTTTAAAGTGTCCTGAAAACGTCCGGAAATATATTCGTGAAAATGGTGTGGATGAACTCATTATCAAAAAGACTCCGGAAGCATGCAAAATCTATAATCAGATGTATCATTCCGGTAGGAAGTGTGCTCTCTTAACTCACGGTACTTGTTAAATAAATAGGAAAAAATGATGAAAAAATATGCGATATTAGACATAGGAACAAATTCAATAAAATTTTTTATCTTCACCTTAGAAAATGGTAATCATGAAGTCATAAAGGATACTAACAATATCTCTCGTCTCGGAGAAGGATTGTTAAAAACAGGTCTTATCTCTGAGAAAGCAATGGAAAGAAATATCGAGGTAATCAAGAATTTTCTGAAAATAGCTAAAGAACATGAAGTAGATGACATTATAGCAGTCGGAACCATGTGTTTGCGGACAGCAAAAAATAGCGATGTCTTCTTAAAAAAGGCAAAAGAAGAATTGGGCATCGAGATAAAAGTGATCCTGGGAGAAGAAGAAGCAAGATTGTCCTACCTGGCGGTTTTCTCTACTCTGGATAAAGCTTCTGACCAAAACATCACAGTTTTTGATACCGGTGGTGGCAGTACTGAATTTATTTTTGGTGAAGGAACAGAATTAAAAAACCGTTTGAGTATCGATGTGGGAGCTGTTCATCCTACTGAAAAATATCTGCTATCAGATCCTGTTAAAGAGGAAGAAGTACAAAAGATGCAAAAATATCTCTCAAGTCTATTACAAGAGAAAATAGTGAACCGGGAAGCAGATTATCTCATAGGAATAGGTGGTACAGTTACCAGTATGGGAGCAGTCAAACACGAAATGAAAAAATACGATCGTGAAGTAATCCAGGGTTCAAAACTAAGCCTGAAAGATGTTAAATATCAGATAGAGTTGTACAAAAATAAAACTATTGCAGAAAGAAAGAAAATTATCGGATTACAGCCCAAAAGAGCAGATGTTATTCTAGCTGGAGCATGCATTGTGAAGGCTATTATGAATCATTTTCACTTAGATGGAATCAAAATTAGTGATAGTGGTTTGAGACACGGAATAATGTACGATTTTATATTAAATCGTTAATGGAGATATTATGGCAAAAATATTTATGAACAGAAATAAACAATTGGAAGAATATATTAACGAATATTTAGACCTCGTTTCTCGTACAGGGTTAATTTTTTACGAAGCAATAAAATCATATATTGATGAGGATGAAGAACGCTTCGACGAAAAATTTATTACTATAACTAAAATGGAATCTGAAGCTGATGAAAAAAGGCGTAGTATAAAACATAAACTTTATACTTATATGCTTATCCCTGAATCTCGTGGAGACGTATTGGGGTTACTAGAAAATATGGATGGTATAGTTGATTGTTGCGAAAAAACCGTCGAGAGGTTTTCCATCGAGTGCCCGGAAATTCCTGAATTTGTTCAACACCAGTTTATTGATCTGGCAAAATTCTCTCGTAAAACTGTGGAAGAGGTAGTAAAAGCTTCTCGGTCTTTTTTTAAAGAGATTGATTTAGTGGAGGACTTCATAAACAAAGTTCACTTTTATGAACACGAGGCAGACGATGTAGAAGAAAAATTAAAAAGGACTGTATTTCAGAGTAAAATTAAAAAATTTAGTCGAAAAGTGCATCTCCGTTATTTTGCTGAAAAAATTTCAATGATATCTGACGAAGCAGAAGAAGTTGCTGAAAGACTTTCTGTTTATGCAATAAAAAGAGAAATGTAAAATTTTAATGAGAAGATATTATGTTTAAAATATTATTTCTCTTATCAAGTGGTCTATTTCTGGGGTGGTCTTTAGGGGCAAATGATGCAGCTAACATCTTTGGAACAGCTGTAGGCACAAAGATGCTGGACTTCAAAGTTGCTGCAATTATTTGTAGCATATTTATTATTTTAGGTGCCGTTGTCAGTGGTGCAGGTGCTTCTCATACTTTAGGCAAACTTGGAACTGTAACCAATCTTGGGGGAGCTTTTGTTGTGGCTTTAGCAGCTGCTATAACTGTCCTGTGGATGACGAAGATTGGACTGCCGGTTTCCACCTCCCAGGCAATTGTTGGTGCCATTATTGGCTGGAACTTTTTTACAAACAATCCCACTGGTGTAGAATCCCTTACTAAAATTGTAGGTACCTGGATTTTTTCACCAATTCTTTCTGCTATATTTTCATTTATATTATTCTTCATAGTAAAATGGTTCTTGGGCAAAACCAAAATTCATCTTCTCAGAATGGACTTCTATACTCGCGTTGGTTTATTAATAGTTGGAGCTTTTGGCTCATATAGTCTTGGAGCAAATAATATTGCAAATGTGATGGGGGTATTTACTAAAGCTTCTCCCTTCTCGGGTGTAAACATTCTTAACTTATTTCATCTATCTTCAACTCAGATACTGTTTTTACTTGGGGGCCTGGCTATAGCAGTAGGCGTTTTTACTTATTCCAAAAAAGTCATGATGACAGTTGGCTCCAATATCTTTAAACTGTCTCCCATTACAGCTTTTGTGGCTGTAGCATCAAGCTCTCTTGTGCTGTTCTTGTTTGCCTCAGAAGGATTAAAGAACCTCTTGGTTTCTCATGGATTGCCCTCTTTCCCACTTGTTCCTGTTTCAAGTTCCCAATCCATTGTGGGAGCTGTTATTGGCATCTCTCTGGCTAAAGGCGGAAGAAATATCAATTTTAAACTTTTGGGAAAAATAAGCCTGGGTTGGATAACTACTCCCATAGCAGCAGCTATTTTGAGCTATATATCACTATTCTTTATGCAAAATGTTTTTATGCTAAAAGTCTAAATAGGGATTTTCTATGAAAAAAATTATACTAACATTTCTTTTAATCTTTCTTATAACTACTGCTCTTTTCTCTACAAATGATAACCAAAAAACCGAATCTGGATTCCCTTCAAAACCAATAAAAATTATCGTTTACACAGCTCCAGGTGGATTAATTGATGTTACAACCAGAAAATTTACCGAGATTGCTACAAAATACTCTGATGCAACGTTCGTTGTAGAAAACAAACCCGGAGCGGGTGGAATCGTGGCGTTAAAAAAAGTTTTGAGTCAACCTTCTGACGGTTATACTCTTTTTGCCTGCACAAAATCTAACATATCAAAATTTGTCTCCACAGGCGGAAGCCATTATATCGAAGCTCTGGACTGGCTGGCAATGCTTATGGCTGATCCCGAATGTGTGATTACGAATCAAACCATGGAAATCGACGACTGGGATGAGATTGTCTCGGATGCCGGAGAAAAAGATGGAAACCAAATCTGGGTGGGTCCGGCAGCGGGTGGACTGGATCACGTCACCTCTATAAAGATATGGGAAGAGTTCGGTTTTAAAGCAAAGTGGGTTCCTTATAAAAGCGGAGGTAAAGCCCGAGCAGCTCTTCTGGGAGGACAAGGACAGGCTTATGTGGGAAATCCCCGCGAAGTATTAGGAAATTCTGATCTAAAAATTGCAGCTGTTTCTGCTGAAAAAAGAATAAAACAATTTCCAGATGCTCCCACCTTTAAAGAATTGGGCTCGGATAACTTATCAAACGAGTACATGTGGAGAGGTTTTGCAATAAAAAAAGGCGTCCCTTCGGAAGTCTTACAATGGTACGATGAGCTTTTTCAACAGGTCAATCATGATACGGACTGGAGAAAATTTTGGCAAAAAGGTGGAATCGATGTTGTTTATTATGGACCCGACAAATTTAAACAAATTGTCGATTCTAATGCAGAAACGTTTCGACATTATTTAGCAAAGATTGGAATAATTAAAAGTACTAAAACCAGCTCCCTCGCCAATCTCGGAAAAGGAAAGGAGCTGGCTCTACTCGTAATTTTATTAATAATAATGAATGTTATCCTCGGATTTCTAATCTACCATTCTGCCTTTAAAAATCTGTTAAGTAGAATACTAATAATATCATCCTTGATCTCTGTTTCCATTGTGTTTTACCTCATCTCTTTTGTTTTCCCCGAAAGTGGAATAGTAGGTCCGGCCGTTGTCCCTCGATTGTGGATAATCCTGCTAATTCCTCTTAACATTCTTTTACTTATTAAAACAATAAAAAATAGAAATAAAATCAAACCTGATAAGGGAAATACAAATCGCGTTCTCAAATTTATTGTATTTTTAATTGTTTATCTAATCGGTATTTACTTTCTCGGTTACTATATCAGCACATTTGCTTTCATTTTAATCAGCATGTATTTTTTAGGTTATAGAAAATTTAGTACTATGATAATGATTTCATTGGGTTGGGTTATTTTTTCCTATCTGGTATTTTACAAAACGTTGTATGTACCACTTCCCATTGGACGTCTATTTGAAATTTTATTTTAATTTGTAAAGGAAAAATATGGAAATACTTTCAAATTTGATGGATGGTTTTGGAATCATCGGTGGTATTATCCCCATACTAATAATTACACTTGGTGTGATGATGGGAATTATTGCCGGTGCTATGCCTGGACTTTCACCATCTATGGGAGTCGCTCTGCTCGTGCCTTTTACCTATACTATGTCTCCCACTTTGGCACTAATCCTACTGGTTTCTATCTATATTGCAGCCAATTACGGAGGTTCGATTACTGCAGTCACAATCAACGCACCTGGTACTCCTGCTTCTGTGGTTACCTCTTTTGATGGCTATCCTTTAACCCAAAAAGGCGAACCAGGCATTGGCTTAGGAGTCTCTCTAGTATCTTCTGCAGTTGGAGGTATATTGGGAACTTTAATTTTAATTTTTTTCTCTGCACCTCTAGCAAAACTTGCTTTAAAATTTCACCCGGCTGAATACTTCGCCCTGGCGATGTTTGGCCTTACCACTGTAGCCTCATTGGGTGGAAAGAATTGGATAAAAGCATTCATCGCTGCAATTTTTGGTTTATTGCTAAATACTATTGGCATCGATCCAATCTCAGGTGTTAGCAGATTTACTTTTGGAATATCATTTCTCTATGATGGTTTTGCCCTAATCCCTGCTTTAATAGGTCTTTTTGCCCTTAGTGAGATATTTAAACAATTAGAAGAGGGAGATCATGATAAAAAATCCAATTTAGACCTTCAGGTTAAATGGCCCACGATTAAAGAGTATTTTAAATTGAAATTTACAATACTGCGATCCTCTATTCTGGGAACGATAATCGGTATTTTTCCTGGTGCAGGAGCAACCATAGCTTCTTTTATCTCGTACGATGTTACCAAACGTTTGAGCAAGAATCCGGAAGAATTCGGAAAAGGTAAAGTAGAAGGTGTGGCAGCTGCCGAAGGTGCTAATAGCAGTTCGGTAGGAGGAGCCCTGGTTCCTCTGTTAACTCTGGGAATTCCGGGCAGTGCAACTACTGCCGTACTTATCGGTGCTCTGATGATTCATGACCTAACACCCGGACCCAGATTGTTTGTGTCCAATCCCGAACTGGTCTACGGATTATTTGCAAGTCTGTTGGTAGCTAATGTGGCGTTACTTTTATTAGGATTGGTCGGTAGCAAACTCTGGGTAAAAGTAACCAGCATACCTAAGAAAGTTCTATTTCCACTTATTTTTGCTGTGTCTATCATTGGCAGCTTTGCTGTTCGAAATTCCTTCTTCGATATAATTTCATGTCTTGGTTTTGGAGTTTTCGGATGGATTTTACGGAGAAATAACTATCCCGTTGCTCCGATAATTCTGGGAATTGTACTGGGTAATATTGCAGAAACTAATTTTCGCAGAGCAGTAATGATGGGTGGTTACAATATATTTTTCACCCGACCAGCTAGTTTAATATTGTTAGGTCTGGGACTCTTGAGTCTTATTTTTGCATTCATAAAAAGCAACAAAACAAAAAAGCTAACCAAAACAAAATGAAAGGAGACAACATGAAAAAATGAGAAAAGCAATCTTCTTACGGATTGCATTAATGTTATTCGGCGCATTTACTGCCGAAATTTCAGCAGAATAATC
>LSCK01000088.1 GCA_001577135.1 Cloacimonetes bacterium TCS60
AGAGGTGTTTGACTAGGAGATTTTATAATGTTTGATTTAAAGAGATTGTTAGGAATAGACAATACTGGTGAAGATGAAAAGAGAGAGTTAGGTGAAGAAGATATCCA
Source organism: Cloacimonetes bacterium TCS60 (assembly GCA_001577135.1). Classification (GTDB taxonomy): domain Bacteria; phylum Cloacimonadota; class Cloacimonadia; order JGIOTU-2; family JGIOTU-2; genus TCS60. Next base: position 108 of record LSCK01000088.1, read on the forward strand.
GCTAGCTACCTCGGTCTTGCTAATAAATATTGCGCAAGCTGACGAGAATTTATCTCAGGAAGAGGTAAGCCATATAATAGATGTTTTACAAGATAAATTTCAAATACCAGAAGATACGGCGAATCGCTTATTTGAATTGTCAGAGGATAAAATCGAGGATAGTATAGATGTGTGGCAGTTTACAAATACAATTAACCAAACCATGGATAAAGAGGAAAAATTAAAAATCATCGAGAATGCCTGGGAAGTTATTTATGCTGATGAGATATTAGATCCACAAGAAGATTTTCTTATTCATAAATTAGCTAACCTGCTGCGTCTCACTCACAAAGAATTAATCAAGAAAAAATTAGAGGTGAAAAATGGTGGAAAATAAAACAAAAGAACTATGGCCTGAATTAGACTGGATAGAAAGCAAAGAATTAAGAGATAAAGTTGAAAAAACCTGGGAGTTAGCATTTTCTAAAAGCGATTTAACAGCGGAAGACCTTTACAATATTCCCTTTACCCTTCTTGTAGAAGATTGTCAGGTTACTTTTATGGATCATAAAAGGGCAGTTGTTCATATTGCTTATGAATCCGCTAAAAAGATGAAAGAATTTCTGGGCAAGGAGCTTGAAATCGATCTGGATGTTGTTGTAGCTGGTGCTATTTTGATGGATGTGGGAAAATTGCTTGAGTATGAAAAGGATGGAGATTCGATAAAATTTAGTAAGAGCGGTCAATTACTGCGACATGCTTTTACCGGTGTGTCTTTAGCTCAACAATGTGACGTTCCCGATGAAGTTTGCCACTTGATAGCTGTTCATTCCAAAGAGGGTGACGTGTTTCAGAGAACAACGGAAGGATACATCATTCACCACGCTGATTTCATGTCCTATCAGCCTTTTAAAAATAAAGCTTAATCAGATTGTTTATTCAGCTTGTTCTTGATATCCTCCAGATCAGCTTCTAGATATTTCTTATCTTCCTTGTTTTCAATTTTCTTTAGCTCTGTGTAACCTTTGTTCAGGTATTTTTGAGCTAACTTGTTTTTCTTTTCTCTCAGAAAACATCTGGCCAGTGCTTCATACCCATATCCCAGCGAAAAGGGATCTAACTTCTCTTCCACAGAAATATCTATGCATTTGTTAGCATAATCTTTTGCCATGTTCAGCTTTTCAGCAAGTGCGTAAACTCTTGCCAATTGCCAGTAAGCTATTGATAAATTCTTGGGTGTGCAATCATCTCTCTGCTTCCAATGATATAAGGAAGCATTGGATAAAACAATCATGTTTTCAATATCAGCTTCATTAAGGTCTTCCTTTTCGATATATTCCCACGTTTTATTGAAGCAGCCCGCAGAAAAGATCTGGTGTATTATTTGCCTTTTTTCTTCATCCTGAAATACCTTCTTGACTTCTTTAGTAGCAACTTCGCTTGCCATTAATCCTCCCGAAATTATAGTTATCATTACAATTGCTATTATCGTTTTTTTCATATTTACACCTTTTTCTAATATCAGATTTCCACATTAAATTGTTATTTATCTTATGATTTACATCATTCTTTCATAAAATCTTTGACCTCTTGCAGGAAAAATTTGTTATCTTTTTTGTTACTTATGGTCACCCGAATATGGTTTTCCAGAACAGGATGTTGCCAAACAGCACGAAGCGCAATGCCTTGATTCTGTAGATATTCAAATAATTTTCTTGTTCTTTCACCGGCAGTAAAAGTAATAAAATTTGTAGAGGAATTTATTGGAGTTATCTTATCAATTTTTTTTAATGCGGCAAAAACATATTTTCTTTCCTGTACAATTTCATCAATATTTTTCAGAAATATTTCTTTGTTTCGTATAATCACCAGAGCAAATGCCTGGATGAGCAGGCTGAGGTTAAATGCAGTAACAACTTTATTTATTTCTTTAATATTATCAGGATTGGATATAAGGTAACCAAAACGTAAACCTGCGGCTGCGAAGGATTTAGAGAAGGTGCGTAATATAATGAGATTGGAATATTTTTCAACTTGATCGATTAAACTAACACCGCAGAATTCAAAATATGCTTCATCCACCAGTACAAGTTTATCAGTATTTTTTAAAATATTTACAATTTTTGATTTGGAAAAAAGATTCCCGGTGGGATTGTTAGGATTGCAGATTACTCCAAGCTTACAATCCCTGGGTTGTAAAAGCTGTAAAAAATTTTCTTCTTCAAAATTAAAATTTTGGTCTAGATGTAAATAGCGGCTGGACATCCCGACAGCAGAGGAATAAGAGGTGTAATCAAAGTAAGAGGGGGCTAGTGACAGGAGATAAGAATTTGGATCATTTAATGACGTAAAAAGATAATAAAGCAGCTCATCTGCTCCGTTTCCCATTAATATGTAGTTCGGATCTAAACCAGTATATTCCGTTAACTCATGCTTGAGCTCTTGAGTAACTTTATTAAAATAGCGATTAAGAGGGATATTGGCTAATATCTGATGAAATTCTTCCTTTAATTCAGGATAAGGATTTAGGGGATTTTCGTTCAAGCACATCATAACTTTTTGGTGAGAAACTGCGATCTTAACTGCTTCTTTATGTTGCAGATCTTGCCTGAACCGATACATAAAATCTGTCTCTGATTTCCTCCGCTATAGTTAAATTGCTCTGAAAGGGGTGTTTATTTTTTATTTTCCTCAATATTAATAGTTTCTACCACAAAGTCACTGGCAAGGGCGCCTATAAAAGCAACAAATATAGCCCAGAATGGCAGCAAGATAATGCCTACAATACCTACGGTAACGGGAATTTCCAGATATTTTTTCCCTGAATGGTTTTTAATAATTACTCTTCTTACATTACCTTCGTGTAAGAGTTCTTTTACTTTAGCAAATAATTGGTTACTTTTTACCTTAAATGTTTCTTTTTGTTGTTCGTCCATAATCGCTCCTATATTTTTTTATTTATCTCATGAGAGTGATCAATTTTTGTCAAGTAATCTAATTAGCTTAGTTTAAAAATTCCATAATTCCAGGTGAAAAACAACACTTTGTATTCAATACTATAACTTGAAAAAATTACAATACAAACTTAAAATTACTCTAAGCAAATCCGTCTGGTTTCTAAATAAATATGATTCCGGCAAGCAGTTTTTTTCTTTTCCCATAATTATGAATTTTTTTATCTCTGTTTATTTAAT
>LSCK01000089.1 GCA_001577135.1 Cloacimonetes bacterium TCS60
AAAAACAATAAACGAAGTAAAAAAAATTCTCTCTGATGAACTTCAAAATGAGAATGATCCCAGCAATACAATCATCCTAGAAATTTACACCAGGATAAATGTAATTCTAAATCAAGTTAGTGATCTAACCCTTAGATTTGATGGTGAAATTGGATTCATGAGCCAACCCGAATTTAACTCACAAGAGAAAATTCTGAATCTACTTGAAGTAATAAATGACCATGACTATCTCACCAAGATTTTTCGTAAATATACTGACAATCAGTACACAATCTTGATGGGTGAAGAGTTCGAGCACAGCGAATTCAAAGATCTGGTTTTGATTTTTGGTAAATATTCTGCTATGGATCTTAATGGCTACATAGGTATCCTTGGTACCAAACGAATGAATTACAAGGACAATATACCTTTAATCTGTTTTGCTTCCAAAATGATTACTGAATTAACCAAACGCGGTGCAGTAATTCCTTATAGGCTAAAAAATTAATTTCGGAGGACCTGATGTCCAAGGACAAGAAAAAAAAAGAAGAAACAGAAGATACAAAAGATAAGAAGAAAACAGAAGAAGACCTGATCGAAGAATTAAAAGAAGAGATTCAAGAATTAAAAGCTAAAATTGAAAAAGCAAATGACAAACGCATTAGAACTATGGCTGAGTTTGAAAACTTCCGTAAAAGAAATCAAAAAGAACGCTCACAATGGATAAAAAACTCTAATAAGGAATTGATTAATGAATTCATTGATGTTTTGGAAAATATGGAACTCGCACAAAGATCCTCCAGGGATGACAAAATATCCAAAGACCATAAAAAAGGATTTGATATGGTTTACAAACAGTTTGCGGATATTCTCAGCAAACATGGCGTAAAAAAAATAGAAACCGTGGGTGAAGAGTTTAACCCTAAACTACATGAAGCCCTAATTTTTACTGAAAATGATGACTATGAAGAAAACATCATTTTCGATTGTATTTCTAATGGTTATTTCCTTAATGAACAAGTTTTGAGACATGCAAAAGTAGCAGTTTCAAAAGGAACAAACAAAGAAAAAAATGATAATGATGAAGACGAAACAAAAAAAGATGATAAAAAAAATAAATAATATAGGAGAAAAATATGAGTAAAATTATTGGAATAGATTTAGGTACCACAAATAGTTGTGTCGCCGTTATGGAAGGCGGAAAATCTACAGTTATCCAAAATTCTGAAGGAGGAAGAACAACTCCTTCTGTAGTTGGATTCACAAAAGATGATGAAAGGTTAGTGGGTCAACTTGCCAAGCACCAATTGGTAACTAATCCGGAAAATACTGTTTATTCAGTTAAACGCTTTATGGGTAGAAAACAAAATGAAGTCAGCGATGAAATCAAAGAAGTTTCTTTCAAAACAAAGAAAAGTTCTAAAGGAGAAGTGCTGATAGAAATCCCAAATAAGGATAAGGAATATCCACCTCAGGAAATCTCTTCTATGGTACTTGCAAAGTTGAAAAAGACCGCTGAAGAACACCTCGGTAATGAAATTGAAAAAGCTGTAATAACTGTTCCAGCTTATTTTAACGACTCTCAACGACAAGCGACTAAAGATGCCGGTAAGATTGCAGGTTTAGAAGTAGAAAGAATAATTAATGAGCCCACAGCAGCAGCACTTGCCTATGGTCTCGATAAAAAAAGCAATGAAAAAATTGCAGTGTACGATTTCGGTGGTGGAACATTCGATATCTCAATTTTAGAAATTGGTGAAGGTGTAATCGAAGTTCTAGCTACTAATGGTAATACACATCTCGGTGGAGACGACTTTGATAAAAAAATTGTAGATTGGATTGTAACAGAATTCAAAAAATCTGACGGTGTTGACCTATCCAAGGACAACATGGCTTTACAGCGTGTGCGTGAAGCAGCTGAAAAAGCAAAAATTGAACTTAGTGGAACTCAATCAACAACCATTAGCCTTCCCTACGTAACTGCAGATAGTAGTGGTCCCAAACACCTCTCCCTGGAATTGTCCAGAGCTAAATTTAACCAAATGATCGATAACCTTATCCAAAAAAGTATCCGACCATGCAAAAAGGCAATGAAGGATGCTAACCTGAAAAATAGTGATATCGATGAAATTATACTTGTGGGTGGATCTACAAGAGTACCAGCAGTGCAAAAAGCTGTAAAAGATTCATTCAACAAAGAACCAAACAAAAGTCTCAATCCGGATGAAGTTGTAGCAGTGGGTGCTGCCATTCAGGGTGGTATCTTAGCTGGTGATGAAGACCTTAAAGATGTTCTTTTGCTAGATGTAACTCCCCTATCCCTGGGTATTGAAACTCTGGGTGGAGTCATGACTCCGCTGATTGAACGCAATACAACCATACCCGTTAAAAAAAGCCAAATCTTTTCTACTGCCCAGAATAACCAAACAGCAGTTTCCATAAATGTTCTGCAGGGAGAAAGAGAAATGGCACAAGATAATAGACAAATGGGACGCTTTGACCTAGTTGGAATTCCCCCAGCTCCCCGCGGAACTCCACAAATTGAGGTTACTTTTGATATTGATGCTAATGGAATTTTGAACGTCTCAGCTATTGATAAAGGTACAGGGAAAAAACAAGAAATCAAAATTGATAAGCTAGGCGCACTAGATGACGAAGAAATTGATAAAATGGTAAAGGAAGCAGAAGAACACGCGGAAGAGGATAAGAACAAAAAAGAACAGGTTCAAGCACATAACGAACTAGATACCCTGATCTTTACAACTGAAAAATCCCTAAAAGAACATGGCGACAAGCTCAACGATAATGATAAATCTGAACTAGAAGCAGCCCTAAAAACAGCAAAAGAAAAATTGGACAGTAAAGACAAAGATGCCCTTGAACAAGCCAAGAAAGAGCTTGAAGAAAAAGCACAAAAATTGGGCAAAATTATCTATGAAGAAAGCATGAAAAAACAGCAGCAACAGGCTGGCCAATCTGCAGCAGGTGGTCAACAACAACAATCCGATCAATCCCAGAGTAATGAATCTGCTAATTCAAATAATGAAGATGACGAAGAACCTGTAGATGCTGATTATGAAGTCATGGATGACGAAGAATAAAATTGGATAAAATAAATCTTAATCAGGAATTCCTGTCCAAAAGTGATGGGCGGGAATTCCTTAACTAAAAATTCGAAATAGGTAATATGGCAAAAAGAGATTATTACGACATTTTAGGAATTGATAAAAGCGCAAGTGAAGCTGATATAAAAAAGGCGTACCGCAAATTAGCTTTAAAGTATCATCCTGATAAAAACAAAAACAACCCAGAAGCCGAGGAAAAGTTCAAAGAAGCTTCTGAGGCTTATGAGGTTTTGAGCGATGATAAGAAAAAACAAATGTACGACCAATATGGTCATGCAGGAGTAGATCAGCAATTTGGTAAAGGTGGATTTCAATGGTCAGACTTTACCCATGCTGGAGATTTCAACGATATTTTTGGCGACTTTGGTGGTATCTTTGAAGGTTTATTCGGAAACCAAGGATTTGGCTTCGGAGGTGGAAGAAGACAAAGCAAGAGAAGAAGAGCTCAAAGAGGCGCAGACCTTAAAATAAGCATTTCACTTTCACTTAAAGAAATAGCCACAGGTGTGACCAAAAAAATAAAGGTCAACCGAAAAGTAAAATGTGAACAATGTGATGGTACAGGATCAAAAGATGGTAAAATTTCCACCTGCCCCAAATGTAAAGGCTCGGGCAAAGTTAGACAAGTTAAACAGTCCTTTTTGGGACAAATGTCAACCATTACTACTTGTCCCACTTGCAGAGGTAAAGGTAAAATAATTGAAAATAAATGCTCCTTTTGCAATGGAGAGGGAAGAACATCTAAGGTCAACACTGTACAGGTTGAAATTCCGGCTGGCGTTGCTGATGGACAATATCTTAAGCTTAATGGGCAGGGAAATATAGGTCCCAGAAATGGACCCGCAGGTGCCATTCTTGTTTATATAAAAGAAAAAGAAAATGATACTTTTGAACGAAAAAAGCAAGACCTTATTTGTTCATATCCCATTGCTGTATCAACAGCTGTTTTGGGAGGACAAATCCAGGTACCTACCCTCGACAAATCTGTGAAAATGACTATACCTGCTTCTACTCAACCTGGTAAAGTATTTAGAATTAAAGGGCATGGCTTACCACACGTAAACAGCTCGAGAAAAGGTGACCTTTACGTTAAGGCAAATGTTGTTATACCTAAACACCTTTCAAAAGA
>LSCK01000009.1 GCA_001577135.1 Cloacimonetes bacterium TCS60
CAGCTGCTCTAGCCTCTAACAAACTAAAAGAAGGATCTGCTGTTGGTGAAATTGAGCGGATGAAATTAGCAAAAGTCGGTATCCAAAAAACAAGCAGTAGCACTCCGGCTACCTTAAAAATAACGTGAGCGATTGCTACTCTTTTTGCATCTCTGGATGTGTTGATACTGGCCAGACCTGCTGTGATACAGGTACCAATATTTGAGCCTAGAATAAGAGGAATTCCCGCTTCCAGTGATAATAATCCTTGCGAAGCTAAAACTATAACTATTCCCGTAAAGGCACTACTACTTTGGATAAGGCCTGTAAAGAGGGCACCTACAAGAATACCCAACAAAGGATTTTCTAACCTTAAGAGTAAATTGATAAATCCTTTATGAGAACGCAAAGGGTGCATTGATTGTGACATTATGTGCATACCAAAAAATAAGATGCCAAATCCCAGAATGGCTTCACCAAAATTCTTGTACGATTCTTTTTTGGAAAAAAACTTGAGGATAAAACCGACTCCGATCATCAATAAGGCATAATCAGTAAGTTTAAAGGCAATTAACTGTGCTGTTACGGTTGTACCAATATCTGCACCGAGAATCACACCCAGTGATTGCACGAAATTCATTAATCCAGCCTGGACAAAACTTACCAACATAACGGTTGTGGCACTACTACTCTGAATCACCATTGTTACTAGCGCGCCTACAGCGAGACCGATAACTCTATTTTTGGTGAGCGCAGAAAGAATACTCCGCATTTTATTGCCAGCGGCTTTTTTCATACCTCCGCTCATCATACTCATACCATACAGAAATAGTGCTAATCCACCAATAACCCCGGTAATCAAAAAGAATATCCATTTAGAACCACGAGCGGTTAATTTGAAGTAAACAATATCATTCTCGTCTGTAGTGTTTTTAATTCTGGCAGAACATTCATAAATTCCCTTTTTGGAGCCTAAAATAAAATGATTATTGGCAATTCCGTTTTTGTCTGTATAGGCAATTTTGCTTTCTAGAGAATAGCCTTTCGCATCGCTTGGGTGAGAAATAGCTCGATAAATCACGGGAACAGATTCTACGGGATTATCACTGCTGTCGGTTACTATGACAGTTAACGGCTGCTCGACTTTTTTGTTAACCACACTCGTCAGAGCGTAAGATAAAATAACTCCCTTTTTCTTTATTTTTAAATTATCGCTGCTTGTTGATGCAATGAGTAAGGATGTTATAAATGTAAATAATAAAAAGAGGATGATTTGTTTTTTCATAATTTTATATCAAAATATTTGTTGAAGAAGGTAAAAAATAAGATTAAAGCACATATTTCCTTTATCATAGAATATCCATAAATAAGTTGTTAAACTGCCATCATAAATACGTTTTGCATAAAAAATAGAGAGATATAGCTCAGGATTGCAGCCGCTATAGGTGTTGTAGCCCAACCCAGGCTAATTCTTCCTAATAACCTAAAATTAATATTCCTTCCATTTTCTAATAATAAGTATATTATTTCTATCCTGATCATATTTGATAATACGTAAAAAAAGTTTTTCTAATTTTCTGAGAACAAAGTCACTGAGCAATGTACTTCTCCTTTAAATATCAAATTTATGTCATATCAGAATATGATGATATGATGTGTCAAGGATTTTAAAATTTTACGACAATAATTTTCTTTCCTGTATTGTTCTATTTTTATATAATTTGATTTGTGCCATTACATCCTTCAGATCAATTTATACTTAGGCGCTAACAATTTATTTTGATAGGATTTTGATAGATATTTGCATTTGGCTAATGGTTAGGGTGTGCTCCGCCTATCTTTTCAGGCGGAGACACCTATGTTAAGTGCATTCATATTATTTTACAAAACCTTACATCAGACAATATCAAGCATAATTAGCTAAAAAAATCTCACCGCTTAAACTTCTTTTAAAAAAAGAAGCAAAAGAAAAGTGCCTGCTCCCTGCAGAATTGCACTTGGGCAAAGGCGAAGCATATTACACAGGGTAAAAGAATAAAAACGCAAAGTGTAACATAGAAAGTTTACCCCGTTAAATGCAAAGCATATTTAACTGGGGTACTTACGGACGTACACAACGAAAACCGATATTGTAGTAGCTATCAGTCGGACCGTAGCTGCCGCGAAACCAAGATCGCAGGTAGGCCGTGCCGCCGTGCCAACTACCACCGCGTACGACACGACCGGAAGAAGTATCACTCCACCAGCTATCTGTCCAATTAAATACATTTCCAGCAAGATCATAGGCTCCATAAGGCGAAGGGCTGTCTGTAGTAGAAAAGCCTTGTATAGTCTGCCCATTATACATTCCAACCGGGGTTGTCTCTACCTCATTCCCTTCAAATGGGTCTCCTGAATTCCAATAATTTGCTCTGCTTCCGTCTATACTGTTTCCCCAAGGGTAATCGTAACCGGTATTGCCGCGGGCTGCTTTTTCCCACTCGTGTTCTGTGGGTAATCGCAGGTTGTAATGTTCGGCAAATGCCCAGCTGCCGAACCAGGTTACCTCTACTACCGGGTGTTCTTCATAACCGGAAATGATAGAGAAATTACTTCCATTCCATTCTATACGGCAATCACTATCATCCAAATCAAGGAATTCGTAAGTACCGGCACTATAATGCTGGTCTCCTGTATAGTAGCCCTCTACTGTCGAGCTAGTTACCGTAATATCACCTGCATTCAAAGCTTCTTGCAGATAATCTACATACTGCTGGTTGGTTACTTCGTATTTCATAATTTCATAGTCATAATTAATATTCAAGGTTTGAGCTGGATCTCCGTAAGTGTAATCACCGGCTGGAACATCGCACCATTCGAAATCTCCACCGCCGCCACCATCATCAAAGGTAATACTAGTAATTTCGCTAATCTCAAATTCCTGACTACCAGAAGTTGTATGAACAGTCATTGTCGTTGCAGATAAAGCAGAAATTAAACAGATCACGGCGAGAATAATTGTTAGTTTTTTCATTGTTTTTCCTCCTATTTAAGCATTAACATTTTGTTAGTTTTTTGATTTCCGTTCACAGAAACTTTGTAGAAATACATTCCGCTTGCAACTTGTTGTCCGTTATCATTTTTTCCGTTCCAAAAAATTGAATGATTTCCAGCTTCAATATTTTCATTTAAAAGTGTTTTCACCTTTTGCCCTTTAATATTAAATATATCAACTTCAGTCTTTCCTTTTTCAGCAATTTCAAATAAAATCGTTGTTTTTGGGTTAAAAGGATTCGGATAATTTTTCAAGAACTTGATCGGAATCTGACTTACAAACTCCACCATCTCTTCAACAGATACATCTCCAAATGTAATTTGTTCAATTTGCGACGTATCAAATTCAACTGTTTCTCCATTGCTTAAATTAATTGTCATTGTTTCAGCTGATAACAACGAACTTATAAAAGCAATTAGAAGAATTATTGTATACTTTTTCATTGGTTTTCCTCCTAAAAAATTTGTGATTTCTGATATTGTTAGAATATTTCTAAGGTGAATTGTTTTTTTTCATAACATCCTCCAATTTTTTTTGGTTTTCATTTTTTTTACTAAATTTTAATATTAACATTTTGCACTTAACATTTGTATCCCCGCCAAATAATTTATGGCGCATAACTAACCTATAGTTATCAATTTT
>LSCK01000090.1 GCA_001577135.1 Cloacimonetes bacterium TCS60
TTGGGTTGTTGATTACAAAACTGAATTTTCGGAAGAAGATATTATTTGGAGTATGTATCGAAGTAATCCACAACGTACCGGTTATGTGGACTGCTCTTATCAGGAGGGTGTTAATTCTGGTCCAGGTTTAGAAGAAGTTAGTTCTATCCAACAGAACTTCCCCAATCCGGTTCTAAATACTACATCTATCTCGTATAATCTCAAACCACAAGATGCTCAGAATGCAAAGATCAAAATTTTCAATATTATTGGTCAAACTGTTGATGTAATTTCTAATCTCGAAAACGGGAAAAATGAAATTAGCTGGAATGCGGTTAGTTCTAAAGGTCAAAAGCTCACTAATGGTATTTACTTTTATAGACTGGAATCTGATAATCATACTTCAGCCGTTAGAAAAATGGTTATAATGAAATAGAAAATAATTAATTATATAGAATAAATTATTTAGGTGGTGTTTAATTACACCACCTTTTTTATTTTATAGCTATGATGATAGGTTAAGTTGTGGATCCTGCCTTAAGTTTATTAAATCGGATTTTAAAATCTTAAACGAGACAGTTATCTTCTGTCCATATTTAACATCGGTGATATTTCCTTTATGTTGTTCGATTTTTTTCAGAATTGTTCCTAGATTGTCGTAGTCAGTTTTTAATTTAACGGTTTCTAAGTTAATTTTTTTAATTATCCTGGAAGCTTCCAGAGCAAGATGAGCTGAATTGGTATAAGCTTTGATCAAGCCGCCAATGCCTAATTTGATACCACCGAAGTATCGTACGACAAAGACGACCGTATTTAGTAATTCCCGACCTTTAATTACTTTCAAGATGGGGGGCCCGGAAGATCTTACCGGTTCTCCAGCGTCGGTAGAATATTCTATCGTCTTTCCCCTGTTCTTCAAGCGATAAGCATAAACAATATGATTAGCATTGGCATGCTTCTGGGAGATTGTTTCGTGAATTTTATCTACTTTAGTTTTTGTTTCCGTATAAAAAGCTTTACTGAAAAATTTGGAATTCTTAACTTTTAGCTTCGTCCATTCTGAGTTTGAGATTGTAAAATATTCATTATTCATATTATTATAAATAATCTCGTACTTTAAGATTTGTGTCAATAATTGTTTAAATAACCAGGAGAAAAAAATATGAAGGAGATGTTACTAATCAGTGGTTGTTTGTTTGGTTTAAATTGTCGTTATAAGGGTGATAACAAAAAGCTGAAGCAACTGAAAAAGTTACAAAAAAAATATCTGCTAATTCCTGTTTGTCCCGAACAGCTGGGAGGTTTATCAACCCCACGACCGCCCTCATATTTTATTGAAGGTGATGGGAAAGATACAATTGCCGGCGAAAATAATCTCATTAACGAGCAAGGTGAAAACGTGTCAAAGCACTTCAGGAAAGGGGCTTATGAGGTATTAAAGGTCTGTAAACAATTGAATATTACTAAGGCATTACTTAAGGAACGCAGCCCCTCGTGTGGTGTTAATAAGATTTTTTTAGGCGAAAAGTTGACAGCTGGAAGGGGGGTTACCAGTTTTTTGCTACTGGCAAATGGCTTAACTGTCTTGTCAGAAAAACAATATACAAGAATGGAGATTACATGAAAGGATCAGTTAAATGGTTCAGTAAAAATAAGGGTTATGGATTTATCGTAGGTGAAGACGAAAATGAATATTTCGTCCACTGGAAATCCATATCAGGTGATGGTTTTAAAACCCTTGTACAAAATGAAGAAGTTGAATTTGATGCAAAAGAAACTGAAAAAGGTTTACAAGCAGAAGAAGTTAAAAGGTTAAATAGCCTCAAAGATTTCTAATGTATTTCTGTATGAAGAATGAACAAAGAAAAATATTTACGAGATATTTTTCATGAAACACTTAACATTGAGAAGAAGAATTTATCTTCTCTCGCAACATTTAATAAGGAAGCACAAAGAAGAAGTAAGGAAGACAATACTAAGTTACGCGGTCCTTTTGCCATAGATCGGGACAGAATTCTTTATTCTGGGGCATATCGAAGATACCAAGGTAAAACACAAGTAGTTTACTTTTCTAATCTGTTCGATGAAGAAATGTCGAATAGAAGTTTACATACCACTTATGTTTCTCAAGTAGCTCGCACTATTGCCAAAATATTGAAACTAAATCTAGATCTCACGGAAGCAATTGCTCTCGGACATGATCTAGGGCATCCCCCTTTTGGACATGATGGAGAAAAAATTCTCAGTGAGTGCTGCCAGAAATATGGCATTGGTCCCTTCTATCACAACATAGAAAGCTTGTACATGGTAGATTACATTTCTAATACCGGGAATGGAATCAATCTGACTTTTCAGGTACGCGATGGGATCGTATCACACGACGGAGAAGTTCATGATGAACATCTCCAACCTGATCGAAATAAATCTGAAGCAGATTTACAGGAATATGTGAAAACTAGGCAAACAGAAGATACTACCACTATTCCCTCTACCCTGGAAGGCTGTGTCGTAAGAATTTCTGATACTATTGCTTATATTGGTCAGGATATTGAAGATGCAATCAGACTGGGATTTCTAAAACGCGAAGAATTGCCCCACAATGCTACTCAATTATTGGGCTCAACAAATAGTGAAATACTTGATTCCCTTGTGAAAAGCGTGATTCTGAACAGTTATGGAAAGGACTATGTAGCCTTTGATAAGGAAACATCCGATGCTCTTTACGAATTAAAAAATTTCAATTACGAACGTATCTATACTCATTCTGTAATTAAAAAAGAGAAATCCGCTATTGAACGTGGCATGAAAATTTTGTTCGAAAAATACCTGAATGATATTGATAAGGAAGACCTGGATTCAAAAATTTATGGACATTTTCTGAATAAAAAATGTAAAAAATACTGCAACAAATTTTCACCAGCCGAAAAGGTTCGTGATTTTATTGCCACAATGACTGATAGATACTTTTATGAAGAGTTAAAACAATATGTCCTTCCCGGAAGAGTAGAAGAATAGACCATTATAAAATTTCAAATATTGTAAGGAGTTGAATGGAGTTACTGGATTTTCAAAAACAGGTTTCAGAGTTGCAGGAGCAAGCTACTGAAATCCGGAGGTATCTTTGACCCCGAGAACAAACGAAATGAAGTAAAAAAGCTTGAAGAGGAGATGACTCAACCGGATTTCTGGAATGATCAAGAAAACGCAAAAAAAATATCGGAAGAAGTCAGTTACCTAAAAAACGACCTTGAAACTGTTGAAAAAGTAGAAAAATTTGCTCAAGAATTAAACACATTTTCAGAATTGCTAGAGATAGGGGAGGACAAGGAGCTTGCAAGAGAAGCTCAACAAATACTGCTTAAAACTCAAAAATTTTTCAATCAATTAGAACTAAGATTATTATTAGATGAAGAGGATGATAAAAAAGATGCAATTCTTGTTATACATCCCGGGGCAGGTGGTACAGAATCACAGGACTGGGCAGAAATGTTACTCCGTATGTATCTGAAGTGGACAAAAATTCAGGATTTTTCTACATCATTGTTGGACAAACAAGCTGGAGATACTGCGGGAATCAAATCTGCCACCCTCGAAATTAAAGGCAAATTCGCCTATGGCTACTTAAAAAGTGAAAATGGAGTCCACCGATTAGTTAGAATCTCTCCCTTTGATGCCAACAAGAGACGCCATACTTCTTTTGCATCTGTGTTCGTTTATCCAGCTACAGAGGAAGATGTCGAAGTCAAAATAAATGATAAAGATCTAAAAATTGATACTTACAGGGCTAGTGGAGCTGGGGGGCAGCATGTTAACACCTCTGACTCAGCTGTTCGCATTACCCACATTCCCACCAATACCGTAGTGCAATGCCAGTCCGAACGCTCTCAACATTCTAACAAGCGTAATGCCCTTAAAGTACTTAAATCCCGTCTCTATCAGCTAGAAAAGGAAAAACACAAAAAAGAAAAACAAAAGCAAGAAAGCAAAAAGAAAAAGATAGAATGGGGGAGCCAGATCCGCTCGTACGTTATGCATCCCTATTCTATGGTAAAAGATCATCGTACAGAGAAAAAAGTAGGCGACGTCGAGTCAGTTATGGATGGAAATCTCGATGCTTTTATCGATGCTTATCTAAAAATGAAATAATTTATTAAAAGGAATCATTATGAACCAAGAAAACCAACTTATTAATGCCAGAAAACAGAAGTTAAAATTGCTTAATGAATTAGAAGTTGATCCATATCCTACAGAAGCAAAAAGAACCCACTTGATATCTGAAATATTACAAAATCCTCAGGAGTTTATTGACTCTGAAGCAGTTGTCTTCGTCGTTGGTCGTATTAGAGCTTTAAGAAAAATGGGTAAAGCTAGTTTTTTTCATATTGAAGATAAATCAGGAAGAATCCAGGTATATATTAGAAGGGATGAAGTTGGTAAAGAGAATTATAAGGTATTTAAGAAATCAGATATCGGTGATTTTTTGCAAATTCAAGGAAAAGTTTTTTATACAAATACAGAGGAATTGACCGTACGCGCCGAAAAAGCTAAATTCCTTGTAAAATCAATCAGACCTATCCCGGTTGTTAAGCAGAAAAAAAAGGATGGTAAAAAAGTTCTTTTTGATCAATTCGCTGATAAAGAACTAAGATACAGAAAACGCTATTTAGATCTTCTACTTAATCCAGAAGTAAAGGATACTTTCAAAAAAAGAAGTAAAATTATTAAACTCATGCGAAATTTCTTGGACGAAAAAGATTTCATTGAAGTAGAAACTCCCATTCTTCAACCCCAGTACGGTGGAGCAGCTGCCCAACCTTTTATTACAAAGCATAATAAGTTGGATATGGAATTATATCTCCGAATTGCAGATGAGTTGTATCTAAAAAGGCTTATTATCGGAGGCTTTGAAAGAGTGTATGAAGTGTGTAAGGATTTTAGAAACGAAGGCATGGATAGAACTCACAATCCGGAATTTACTCAGATTGAATTATACCAAGCTTATGCCGATTATAATGATATTATGGAACT
>LSCK01000091.1 GCA_001577135.1 Cloacimonetes bacterium TCS60
AAATAGTTACTATTTTCCCAATTTTATGCCTGCTGCTGAGACTATCTGGGATGGCAATAACTTTACCTATAATGAAGTTCCTGAAATGCCAGGAGTTGATCCACTCTCCGGCCATACAGTGCCGTGGGAAATTGAAGATGGCGACACAATAACTTATCCTGTAGTGGCCTGGAGCACTTATGAAGATGAACTATTCCATGAGAATACCATGAAGAATGCAATAAATTTTGATAATGGCTGGATGGTGCAAATGTGGGCTGATGGGACTTACATAACCTTGAACTCGCTGGGAGAACCCGGCTATGAGGATTATGCTACACATCCAATTATCTACATCTCTGCCTCACTTGATTATGGTGAACATTGGTCTGAACCTATAGAGCTCACAGATATATCTGATCCGGATATCAATTTTATGGAACAGATTACTGTCTATCCCTATCTTTGTGATGAAATTGTAGATTTAGGCAATAGTTGGGGGCAAATCCATTTTGCCTACTTCGATGACAACTCCTTTGGTTCCTATTTATACGGTGGTGGACAAAATAGTGGTGGACAAATTATGTATGGCTCAATTAAAATTGATTTTAACTATTGGCCATCTGTTGACGCTCCCGGAAATATAATATCCTCCTTTCATCTACATAATGATCCGAATCCTTTTAATAATTATACGGATATTTCCTTTAAAGCTCCCTTAGAAATACGGGATAGCAAAATTAGAATATATAACACTCGAGGACAATTGGTTAAGATACTCACTCCCTCTACAGATAACTCCGTAAAATGGTATGGTAAAGACAATAATGATATTGATGTAGCAAATGGAATTTATTTTTACAAGTTGGAAACAAAATATGGTAATGTGGTAAATAAAATGTTGTTGAGTAGATGATGTAAATAGCAGATTGTGTGCAAAGATGAAAAAAAGAGCGGTTAGAAAATTCTAGCCGCTCTTTAAATTTAGTTTAATTGTAAATTTATAATTATTTAACCATCATGAATTTACTGGTTTTTATTTTGTTATCAATATTAAGTCTATAGAAGTAAATTCCAGAACTAACTCTCATACCTTGAGCATCTAGTCCATTCCAGGTTTTTGTGTTCAAGCCAGCAGAAATTTTGGAATCATTACAAACCGTGGCAATTTTCTGACCAAGAATATTGTAGATCTCAAGAGTAACGGGAGAACTTTCTTTTACATAGAATGAAATATTTAAGCTGCCCTTTGTGGGATTGGGGTAGGCATTAGCCTGAAAGAAGTTATTGTTCTGATTGAGCATGAGTTTAGCTGGCATACTTGGTTCTGAAGTGGATAAAACAGATACATTATCTATAGCCCAGCCAGAAGACCATGTGTTATTATCGTTAAAATGAAATCCAATCTGGAAAGAGTCAATTTCAGAATCGCGCAATAATGAGGAGATATTTACAGAGTATGTCTGCCAAGTTTCGTCTGAGTAATCTTCCATTTCTATTATACTGTAAACATCTTTCCAGTTGCCATCGACATTTAGGGAAATATAAGCACTACCGTCGTATTTATTACTATAGAAATTATCGAATTTAAGATAAACTTTGTCATCACCGGTCAAACCTGTAATAGCTGGCATGGCAAGATAGCAATTAGTACGAACCCCACTTCCTGCAACATCATCGTTTACCCAACCGTAGGGTCCGTCATCAGTTGTTACAGGAAACCATTGGCTGCTACCAGAATCACTAGCATTCCAGGTAGAGCTCTCATCACCTTTATTTACTTGACTCCAGACAGGATCGAGACCATTAGAAAAATCTTCAATTACTTTAGCTGTGTCCTGGCAAATATGCACGTATTCCAGTGAAAACATTAAATGTTTAATAATATTTTTCTTATCTGTAACACTTTTTGTTCCCCATTTGTCAAAGGGCCAAAAAGTAAAATTAGATATACTGGGAAACTCTATTTGGTAATTATAATTAGTGGTACCACGATATACTGTATCAGCTGGTGTACCAGAGCCATTACCACGGTAGCAGTATACTCCACCATATCTTAGTGAATCGCCTGACGGTTCATCCCAGGAGAATTCAATGTGGTCATCATAAACCTGATAGTCCAGGTTGGATATATTATCAACTACGAAATCAGGAGTATTTTCAGGCCAGATATAGGAAGTGTCGGAAGTGCCATATTCAGGATATTCCAGAGTAGCAAAGTAAAAATAAGCAGAATCAGTGGATGCTTCATAATCAGGATATTCTAGAACACCGGAATCAAAATATTGGGAAGACGCAGGATCAGAGAAATCTTTTAGTAATGAAAATGTAGATAACTTGTCATCTGTAGAGCGATAGAGCTTTATATTATCGTCAGAGCTACAATCTTGACTGGGAGCCCATTTTTGCACTTTTATATTATTGTAAAACATCTCTGTACTGATGCCTATTTGGGGAGCAGGAGCTATGGTTTGAATATCTTGAGGATCTAATGAACTTTCGTTACCATTAAAATCTACAGCACTAACATTTAGCTCATAAATCTCATTATATAATTGATACTCATACTCAGTAGGATCAGGATCGGGATCGTCAGTAAAAAGGATACTATAAGAATCAACGCTTCCATCAAACTGAACGTTAGTTAATAAAACATCACCACTATAGATATTGTAGGAAGAAATATCAAAAGCATATGGATTTGTCCAGCGGAAAGTTAAACCATTCCCGGGAGTCCAGTTAGTGCCTGTTCGTATATCACTTGGTTTAGGGGGATTATTCTCGTCAGCAATGAAGCCAGTATCTGCTTTGGAATAATTTGTGCTATGAATGTCTCCATTGAAAATAGAATATGCTTGATATATGTAAGCAGAATCTTTTTTTACCTCTTCATCAATGTACATAGTATCAGTTAATATAGTGGAATTGTCTGGAATCTGCTTGAATTTGCTATCAACATATAGCTTTTTGAACAACTGGTAACCGGTTAACTCTATACTACGCTTTTTAGTATTGACGGGAGCTCTGGATTTAATAGAAGTTATTTTGTCTGTATTATGTGGAACGACAAAGAATTCAGTTATGTTAACTTTTGAACCAGCAATATTAACATCATCTAAGCAGACCAGATCTCCATTACCACCCAAATACCGAAAAGCTATTTTGATGCTTGAACTGTAATCGTCAAGATTAACTGAATACTCCTTAAATTCCCATTCGTTGTCTAAATTTTCTCCGTTACAAATTAGCAGAGTATCGTAAGAGTTGAAATCATCATCAGAAGCTAGAACGTAAACCGGGGAGTTAGCTCCAAAAGCCTTGGAAGTACCTAGATAAAAGATAAGTTCATCACCACTTGTGACATTGTATTCAGGAGAAATAAGCCATTCATCCTGAGAATCTGGTTCATATGTCCAGGGAACGCAAGCAGCATAAGATCCGGAATGTACGTAGTTAGTATTGTTCATTATTTGCCAGGTGTGTTCAGAGTCCTGAACATCAATAGACCAGTCTTCAGGAGGCATTTGAGCTGATTCAAAACCTTGCCCGAACTCAGGTGGTGTAGGTGCTTCCCAGTTAATCGTAATATTGTCTGCATTACCTTTGGAGGCAGTTAGATTGATAGGAGCAGGATAAATGTCTGCAAAAAGGTAGCTAGAGAAGCCTAGCACAAATAAAGTAATTAAAGCTAATTTTATATTTTTCATTGTAACTCCTTTATTGGTTCCAAATTTCATCAATAACATTATTCATAAAGACCTTAGCATCAATGAATTTCATATAATAAAGAGGAAAGCCAAGAATATAGGTTGTGCCTGTTGTTCCAGGATCTTTTGTATACTTGGATGCTATGCAGCCATCATAGTTATCAGGATTAGGAACAGATTCTTTTGGTATTCCTTTAAAAATAGGGGTAGCTTCAGAAAGTGTTAAGAAAGTAGCATTTCCTATTCCTCCCAGGGGACCACTACTAAAATAAGCAGGGAAGTAATATTCAACACCAGGTATAGGAAGTTTAACTAGACTATCTTCAATTGCCATTTCAAAATCAAATCCATTTACACCACTAGCACCAGCGAGGATACCATTAGGATAGATTGCCTCTTCAGCAGAACCTTTCCATGGTAGCGATTTATTCATTGAGTAACTATTAGAGGAGAATCCAGCAAAATTCGTTAAGAATGAATTACTTTCACCTTCTGGATCATACAGGTTAGCTCCAGCAGAGAATACGATGTTTCCACCATTATTCACAAATAAGGTCAGGATGTCTGTAGAAGTGCGGAAATTATCACTAGAGTTAAAGTAAAATTTTCCTCTATTATTTGAATGCCATATTATTGTTTTGTAATTAAAAATATCAGAAAGTGAGAAGAATGCTGCTTGAGTGTGGCCAATATCAGAGTTCAATACTTTAATAGGATCTGAACTGTTTAACATTTCTAAAGTGTCAATTTGGCCCTCGCCTATTATAGCTCCAAAGCTTTCTTCCACAAGTTCACCGTAAAAGTTGTTAACAGAATCGATTGGAGAGAAAAACATGTTATCAGGGGTATTATTGACCAGTAGTACATCAGGTTTTTGAGTAGGCAATTCGGGGAGTACAAAGTTTATAGTGGCAGGAGTCGGATCAACTGCTCCTTGTATATCTCTAGCTCTTACTTCAAATGTATGTTCACCGGGATTGATTTTTATTTCGCCCGGATGGTTAATAATTCTGCACACTTGATTGTCTTCGATTGGGATACGTAACCATTTTTCACCAGTATCTGAATCAGTTACAATTTCTCCTAAGGGTGGTAAATTATCAATGCCGTCATCCAGTTGTATCTCCATATGAGTTACATCACAATAATAGGAGCAATATCCTGGAGGTATTACTGGATTTTCTGGATCGCCTCCAATAATTTGGGTAACTGGCAGATCTTCGTCATAGGAAAAAGTATATCCCTTAAATGATCTCGTAGCCTTTCCAGCAGTAATCTTGGTCATATATTCACCAAAATATTCCCAGCGAAAGTTGATTTCCATATCATCCGACCATACTGCTGTAAGGGTGGTATCCCTATTGTAATAAAATTGAGTTCCATAGTGAATGTCGCTATCTACTTCTCTTTGTGGAACTTCAATGTCTACATTAGTGGGTAAGTATGTAAGATAATGGTTATCACCTAAAGCAAAAACGTTGGGAAGCACGTTGAGAAATGGTTGGGTATTTCCCATAAATGGTCTTGCTTCTGGTTTGAAATAACCTCTGACAAAAAATGAAGCAGTAGCATAGTTGGGATCTTCAATACCCGCTTTATCAACCGCTTTAACTTGCAGTTGAGTTAACTCGTTAATATCGTTTGCTTCAAGCTGTAGAAATAATTTACTGGGATCATCGTTCTCTTCTGTGGTTTTCCAGGTTGAATCCCCGTTAACG
The DNA here is from genome assembly GCA_001577135.1 of Cloacimonetes bacterium TCS60. Taxonomy (GTDB): domain Bacteria; phylum Cloacimonadota; class Cloacimonadia; order JGIOTU-2; family JGIOTU-2; genus TCS60. The sequence continues at coordinate 5,405 of LSCK01000091.1, forward strand.
AAGCCAAGAACGTCTGACCCAATAGAAAATTCATAGCCACTAAAACCTATACCTAATGTGTCTTCTCTAGCACCAACTCGAGCTACACGAGCAACTCTGTACTTGTAGTATGCTGCCTTAGCTCCATAGCCATACGGATCGGGATCCTGGACGCTGAATTCAAAATTAATAGCTGTTCCAACTCTGCAAGAATCAATATTTCCCTGTGAAGTGGAAATGTAGGTGGTTGGTATAGCAGAATATGTACAAAAATATTTAGTAGCGGTGTTTGAAATATTACCTCGATCGTCCTTACATTTTACTTCAAATTTACCAAAATTATGTCTAAAATCAGAAGTGTCTGTGGATGGAAAATAAACTGTGGCTCTGGGAAATCTTTCGTCCGGGGCTGTCCATATTAAGGAATCACCATTTGGTTGTTCGTGTAAAACCCAGCCGAAATTTTCTTCCGTTTCATCAATAGTCACACCATAAGCTTTATCATAATTCCACTCACTATTAAGAGAATCCCAGGTGCCGATTCTGTAGGCATAAGATTTAACAACACCATCTTCATCATAAGCATTCCAGTAGATTGTCTGTTGAAATATGGAATCATATAAAGCAGGATTGATAGAGTCGCCAATCGTGTGGAAAAATGTGGAGTCCATAACTCCTTCCGGTTTGGTAATCCCACTGTATTCAGTCAGCTCAACTACGGGATTTTTGGCAGTATTAAGCGATCCTTTACGATCACAACTTAGTATAGTCAATGATAAACTTAGCATGATTAGAAAACTAATCACATAAGTAGTTTTACTTTTCTTCATTCGTCCTCCAATAATTTGTACAATAGAAAAGAATCTATCAATTTTAGTCAATGAAATAAATTATTTTCTTACACTTATTTATTTTGAACAGCCTTGACAATATTTGATAAGAGAACAGCTGTAGTTATAGAGCCAATTCCACCGGGAACAGGAGTAATAGCATCAACTTTGGGAACAAGATCATCAAAGTCAACATCGCCCACATATTTATGTTGCTTTGTATCCTTGTCAAGAATTCTGTTTATACCTACATCTATAATAATTGAATCACTGGAAACATATTTAGATGTAATAAATTTTGCTTTCCCTATGGCAACAATTAGTATGTCCGCTGATTTGGTGATCTGGGCTAACTGTTTAGTGTGTGAGTGACAAATAGTTACAGTAGCATTGGCATTTTGTTTTTTCTGAATTAAAAGGTTGGCAAGAGGTTTACCTACAATATTACTTCTACCCAAAATTACAATCTTTTTACTATCTGTTTTGATGTGATAGAATTGCAATAGTTTTAATACTGCAGCTGGAGTATTAGGAAGGAAAGTGTCTTTTCCCAACACTAGTTTACCCATGTTTAAAGGGTTAAGGCAGTCTACATCCTTAGCAGGATCAATCAGAGCAGTTACTTTATCGGTAGAAATATGGTCAGGGAGTGGCATCATTATTTGTATAGCATCAGTATCAGGATCGTTGTTAAGTAGATGAAGTTTTTCAATTAATAAATTCTGTTTGATGTCAGTCGGTAATTTTATTAGCTCTGCCTGAATATTAACTTTTTTTGACTTTCTTAAAATACTTTTGGCATAATATTCTGAACCAGGATCTTCACCGACAAGCAGAATTTTAAGGTTGGGGCAAACCCGCATAGTTTTTAAATCCGCAATTTGTGATTTTACATTAGCAAGTATTTGTTTTGCTACTTCGCCGCCGGATAGTATTTTTTTCATATAATTAATTGCCCTCATAATTATCTAATTTTAGAACAATGCGCTTAATTTTTTGCGCTTGTCCATTTGTCTCATCGATCTGAATAGAAACTCCTTGCAATTGGATATTCTTTTTAGCAGCGATAAATTTGTTGGGAATCTGTTGGCGAAAACGTGTGATTGAATTTTTGATTCTTACTCCTATGACAGAGTCGTGTGGTCCTGTCATGCCGGCATCTGTTATGTAGGCTGTTCCCCTGGGTAAGATTCTTTCGTCAGCAGTTTGAACATGAGTATGAGTGCCGACAACAGCAGAAACTCTGCCATCGAGGAACCAGCCAAATGCCTTCTTTTCAGCTGTAGCCTCAGCATGAAAATCCACAAATATAAGAGGGGTAAAGGTGCTTGTTTTTTCTAAAAATTGATTAATCTTTTGGAAAGGACAATCCACATTTACCGTAAAGGTTCTTCCCATGAGGTTAATAATAAACAGTTTTTTCCCACCAGGTAGCTTGAATTCAAAATATTCCTTCCCGGGTACATCCGAGGTGTAATTTGCTGGTTTCAATATTCTGTGTGCCCCTGAGATAAAATCGATAGATTCTCTTTTATCCCAGAGATGGTTACCAGAGGTAAGAACATCAACTCCTGAATCGAACATTTCATTAGCAGTGTTTTTTGTAAGTCCCAATCCACCCGCGAGATTTTCACCATTAGCTATGACAAGATCAAATTCTTGATCATCTCTAAATTGCGGCAAGATTTTTTTTACTGCTTTTCTGCCGGGTTTACCAAAAATGTCACCAATAAATAATAATTTTACCATATTTATTTTGCCAGAGCATTTTTGCGAACTTCTCTAATGACGGTTACGGTAATCTGTCCGGGATACTGCAGATTTTCTTCGATTTTTTTTGCAACGTCAGAGGCAAGTAAATCAGCGTCAGAGTCATCTATTTCACCATTTTTGACCATTATACGAATTTCTCTTCCTGCCTGAATTGCATAAGAATTATGGACTCCATCAAAGGAGCTGGCAATTTCTTCCAGATCTTCCAGTCTTTGTAGATATGATTCCAGGGTTTCCCTTCTTGCACCGGGCCTAGCACCGGAGACAGCATCGGCTGCTTGAACAATTACAGCATATGTTGATTCTGGTTCCACATCTTCATGGTGAGCTGCAATAGCATTTACAATAACATCCGGCATTTTATTCCTTTTTGCATAGCGTGCCCCAATTTCGGGATGAGTTCCATCCTGTTCGTAATCAACAGCCTTTCCTATATCATGTAAGAGACCGATTTTACGAGCTAATGCCTGGTCGAGGTTAAGTTCAGAAGCGATTATACCAGAGATCCAACCAGTCTCGATACTATGTTGCAGCACATTTTGTCCATAACTAGTACGAAATTTTAATCTACCTATGAGGTTTTTAATTTTGCTAGGAATGTTGTGGAGTGCTAAATCAAGACAGGTTTTTTTCCCAGTTTCAGTGATAATTTTATCTATTTCTTTTCTTGCCTTTTTAATCGTATCCTCTATACGTCCCGGATGGATACGGCCATCTTTTATCAGAGCTTCAAGCGCTCTTTTGGCAATTTCTCTTCTGACCGGATGAAAACCTGAGAGCACCACTGCCTCAGGAGTATCATCAACAATAATTTCTATACCTGTTAGTTTTTCAAAGCTTCTAATATTGCGTCCCTCTCTGCCGATGATCCTTCCCTTCATATCATCAGATGGAAGGGGAACAACAGAAACGGTAGAGTCAGCAACATAATCAACAGCAGTCCGCTGTACAGCAGTAGCTAGAATTTTACGAGCTTTTTCTTCAGCGTTCTCTTCTGTCTCTGAAAGTATGCGCTTTCTCAATTTTGCTCCATCGGATTTTGCCTCCTCCTCATAGCTTGCTAGCAATCTTTCAATAGCCTGTTTTTTTGTGAGTCCGGCAATCTTCTTTAGTTTTGACTTCTCCTCTTCGATGAGATGTTTGAGCTTATCTTCTTTACTTTGCAGTGATTTAAGTTTTTTTTCCAGGTTTTGTTCCCTGTCATTTACTGATTGCTCGCGGCGAGCTACTTTAGAAAGTCTTGTTTCAAGATTGTTTATTCGGCTGTTATATTTATTTTCGAGTTTATGCAGTTCTTTTTTACGAGAGCTAATTTCTTCTTCCAAATCAGATTTTTTGTCATACCATTTTTCCTTAGCTCGAACTTTTGCTTCTTTTTTAATAACTTCTGCATCTTTAAGCGCTTGCGATTTGATTGCCTTTGCTTGTTCTTTGGATGAATTTAATCTATTCTTGATCTTTAATCGATGAAGCAGCACCCCTACAAAAAATCCAATGAGGATGGAAACTGCAATAAACAATATGTTGGTGAGCATATTTATCCTTTCTTAAATATAAAGAACCCGTTCTGCCGTGTAACAATTCGTTTGAAGCGAATTTCTAAATTTTGGAATTTTATGAATACTTTGTAAGTCCAACTGCAATGAAGGCATTTACGCCATATTCAATCAAATTCCTTCTCTTCTGTGTTTAGCCCAAAACAACATTGAAATCACGTACAGAACAGGCAAAAGGAACAAATATATTATTACAATAAATTTAGATTAGTTGTTTGCTCTTCTTCTAAAATTGTATCTAGAGAACCAGAAATCTTTTTTAGAGTTTTTTCAATTTCTTGTGTTTTCGTCTTCTCGTTAAATAGCTCTTCAATTATGTTCAAACTGCATAGAATTGACAATTTAAATTTTGACTCAATTGAAGATTTCTCAGATAAATCATTCAGTTTTGTATCCAGATAATGAGCATATTTCAGTATCTGTTCTTGCTCTGCGCTGCCAGAAATTTTATACTTATCACCGAATATGTTTACTGAAATGCTGTCCATATTTATTAATCTAAATTAAGTTGTTGTTCGTTTTGTTCCTGAGACTGTTTATTATCTTCGGGAGTAGTATCCGTGCCTGCATCTTCCTCCTCAACGATATCGTCAATGGAAGAGATTAATGAATCAATTCGACTATTAATCGAGGAAGATTGGTCAGAATACTTTTGCAGCTTATCATCTTTTTGAGCTAGCTGATCATTCAGTTCCGAGATTTGGTTTTTATAATGACTAACTAGATTTTCTAATTCTTCAATTCGCTCCTCGGAATTTTCCTGATTTATAAACAGATCTTTATACTTTTTATTATATTCATTATTTTTTTTAACTACTTTTTCATATTTTTCTTCTAAAATTTTATATTTGCTAACTAAGCTGCTAACCTTTTTTTCTATCTTTTCTAAATATGTATTATCCATTTTATTACCTTAGTTCAATTTTTTTCTCATCCGAGAGTTTATTAATAATTTTGTCAAATATTTTGTCTACATATTTATCAGTAAGCGTTTTGTCCTTGGCCTGAAATGCAATACGAAAAGCTAAGCTGCGGTGTTCAGAGGCGATCTGCTCTCCTTCATATACATCAAACAAATTTACATCTCTAATAATTTCAGGGTTAACAGAAGTAATAATTTCGACTATTTCAGCCACAGGTACCCCTTTTGGTGCCACTAAAGCAGCGTCGCGAAAAACAGCTGGAAATTTGTTTATGGCTTCATAATGAAATTTTTCCCCGGGAAGATTCTTGAATAAACGAGAGAAATCTATATCAAATATCCAAACAGATGGTTCAATGTTAAATTGTGTTAAAATATCTTGTTTGAGCTTTCCAAAGGATCCTATTGCCACTTTGTTATACTCGATCTCTG
>LSCK01000092.1 GCA_001577135.1 Cloacimonetes bacterium TCS60
GCTACAATTACGTTGCAAAACTATTTTAGAATGTACAACACTCTGGCTGGAATGACCGGTACTGCTGTGACAGAAGAGGGAGAGTTTAGTGAAATTTATGACCTCCCCGTAGTGGAAATTCCTACAAATGAACCCGTAAGAAGAGTTGACCATAATGACCAAATCTTTCGTACCAAAAGAGAAAAATATAACGCTATCATCGAGGAGATAAAACATTGGTTCTCTCTCAGAAGACCAGTCCTTGTGGGTACAATTTCTGTAGAAGTCTCTGAAATTATCAGTAGATTACTTAAAAGAGAAAGTATTCCACACGAAGTCCTTAATGCTAAATATCATCAAAAGGAAGCTGAAATTGTAGCTTATGCAGGACAACCAGGATCTGTAACAATTGCAACAAATATGGCTGGCAGGGGAACTGATATTAAACTCGGTAAAGAAGTAGTTAAGTGTAACACTTGCGTTATTAAATGCCAAAACAACTGCGACAAGGCTGGAGCGAATGCTCCCTCTGATCCTCAGGACTGTATAAATAAGGAAGTTCCTTGCGGTTTGCATATAATCGGTACTGAACGGCATGAAAGCAGAAGGATTGACCGGCAGTTGCGCGGTAGAAGTGCAAGACAGGGTGACCCGGGCAGTTCCAGGTTTTACCTTTCCCTCGAAGATGATCTAATGCGTATATTTGGCTCAGATCGAATTGCTGGATTAATGGCAAAAATGGGCCTGGAAGATGGAGAAGCAATACAGCATCCCTGGATGACAAAAGCTGTTGAAAATGCCCAAAAACGAGTAGAAGGCCATAACTTTGAAATAAGGAAGCAACTTTTAAAATACGATGATGTTATGAACCAACAGCGTGAAGTCATTTATAACTATAGACAGAAAGTTCTTAAGGGTGAAAACTTAAGAGCAGAAATTGTAGAAATGATGGAAGATTTTGTCGCTAATAAAATTTCAGACGCTGTTGAAAACATTGAATATGAAGAAGCCTGGCCAGTGGAGGATATCTACAATTGGTTTGAGGATGAACTCCATATTGATCTGGACTACCCTGAAGTTGAGGACAATATAAAAAATCAGCAAGATCTGTCCTATCATCTTTTCCAGCAACTACTTGATTTTTATGAATCAAAAGAAAGAGATTTTGAAGAGCAGCAGAGATCTCTGGAACGGTATTCTGTTCTAAAAGTAGTTGATTCCGAATGGAAAGATCATTTGTATAATATGGATAGATTAAAAGAAGGAATTAGTCTCCGAGCTTATGGTCAAAAAGATCCTTTGATTGAATACAAAAAAGAGGGCTATGAACTGTTCTTGGAGCTTACTGATAACATAAAAGAAAAAGTGATTCAAAATGTTTTCACTCTTTATCCGGAAATTTTCTATCGAGTAAAACAGGGCGTTAAAGATGTAGAATTATCACATAAAGGAAAAACAGCTTTTCAACGAGGCAAAGCTGCTAAACAACAACAAGCACAAGCTGCACCGCAGAAACAAAGACAGCAAACATCTTCACAAAGTAAATCCAAACCCAGAAGAGTAGAAAAAGTAGGTAGAAATGACCCCTGTCCCTGTGGTAGCGGTAAGAAATATAAACATTGTTGTGGCCGCAAGGGTTAGTTTTCTGAATTTTACAAATCTGTTTATCTGGTGAAAAAATTATTTTTATTGACATTATATTTGGCTCGTCCTGAGCTCAGTTAAATTTTTTTAAGGAATATTATGGCTAAAAAACTAATGATAGTTGAATCTCCAACAAAGACAAAAACAATTTCACAATATATTGGCAACGATTTTGATATAACTGCTTCTATGGGTCATATCAGAGATTTACCCCGCAAAACATTTGGTATCGATGTTGATAAAGATTTCCAACCACATTATGTAATCAACTCTGACAAAAAGAAAACTGTTAGGCAGATCAAAAAGAAAGCGAAAAATGCCAAGGAGATATATCTTGCTTCTGATAATGATCGTGAGGGAGAAGCAATCGCCTGGCATTTGAAAGAGATCTTAAAAGGTGTTGTACCGGAAGATTCTATCTATAGAGTCGTTTTCAATGAAATCACGGGTAGAGCAATAAAGGAATCTATAAAAAATCCCGGGCATGTGGATTATAATAAAGTCGAAGCCCAACAAGCTCGAAGAATGCTGGATAGAATAGTGGGCTATCGTGTAAGTCCTATCCTCTGGAAAGTGATTACGAAAAGACTATCTGCCGGTAGAGTGCAAACTGTGGCTCTCCGCATTATTTGTGAACGTGAAGAAAAGATTAAAAAATTCAAGCCTAAAGAATACTGGAAGATCTATGCCGATTTGAAAAAGGAGATAGAATTTTCATCTCAACTGAAAAAATACAAAGGTAAGAAGGCAAAGATCTCCAATAAAGAAGAAGCTACAAAAATTTATGATCATATTAAAGATCAGAACTTTACAGTTTCCAAACTTGAAAAAAAGGAGAAAAAGCTTTCACCTTACCCGGCATTTACCACAAGCACTTTGCAGCAAACAGCTTCCAGCCGTCTGGGATTTTCAACTAAAAGAACGATGAGCATTGCTCAACAATTATACGAAGGTGTTGATATTCAGGGTAAAAATTACGGATTGATAACGTATATGAGAACCGATTCGGTGCGAATTGCTCAGGGAGCAGATGCCGAGCTAAAAAGCTTTATCAAAAAAGAATACGGCTCCAAATACTCGAATAACTTTCGTCGAAAATATAAAAATAAAAACAAATCTCAAGATGCGCATGAGGCAATCCGACCCACTTCTGCCTACAGAAAACCGGAAGATATCAAACCATATTTGAATAAATCTCAGTATAGACTTTACTCCTTGATCTGGAAACGTTTTGTTGCTACTCAGATGAATTTTGCCAAAATAGACAAGACAAAGCTGGAGCTAAAAGCAGGGAATGCCCTCTTTCAAACCAAAGGCAGTATCATTACTTTTAACGGATTTATGCGCGTCTATCCCTATGTTTACATCCGTAACAAAGGGGAAAAATTACCTGATCTGGTAGAGGGTGATAAAGTAAAATTAATAAAATTAACAAAGGAACAAAAATTCACCAAACCTCCTTCCAGATATTCAGAAGCTGCCCTGGTAAAAAAACTGGAGAAAGAAAATATTGGCAGACCCAGTACTTATTCTCCCACGATTTCAACCTTGCTGGCAAGAAAATATGTCATTCTCAGGAAGAAAAAATTTTTCCCAACAGAACTCGGTATGGTAGTGGAGAAATTCCTGGTAAACAAACTGGATGATTTTTTTAATGTCTCTTTTACTGCTGACATGGAAGCTTTTTTGGATGAAATAGAAGCCGGTAAGAAAAATTACATAAACGCCCTCAAAACATTTTACGATGATTTTATGGCTCAAGTTGAAGATATTGATATCAGAAAGGAAAAAGAAAAAATTGCCCAAAAAACTGACATGAAGTGCGAAAAATGTGGAAGTCCCATGCTGATACGTTGGTCTAAACAGGGTCCTTTTTTGGGCTGCTCAAATTTCCCCAAATGCAAAAATACCAAAAATTTTACAAGAGATAAAGATGGTAAAATTAAGGTGAAAAAGCCCAAAGTAAGTGATGAAAAATGCCCCCAATGCGGTGGAGATTTAATACTAAAAGAGGGACGCTATGGAAAATTTTGGGCTTGTATAAATTATCCTAAGTGTAAGTTTACGAAACCGTTTCTCCTGGAAGAGTCGTGCCCGGAATGTGGCAATCAACTCGTGGAAAGAAAAAACAAGAAAAAGCGTAAATTCTACGGTTGCTCAAATTATCCTGATTGTAAATTTATCACAAATTATAAACCCGTAGATATGAAATGTCCTGAGTGTGGAGCTCCCACAATGTTTGTTAAATCCAAAAAACACGGGAACACTAAACTCGTCTGCCTGAAATGTAAAAAGGAACTCATTGAATGAGGCAGGCAGAAATATTTTTTTCTGGTATCCGCAGTGTCTTGTCTCATAAGTTGCGCTCCTTTTTAACCCTTACTGGAATTATTATTGGCGTAGCAGCTGTTACCACGATGTTTTCATCTGTTAGCGCAATGAAAACCCTGATAAATGTTACAATCAGCAGCCTGGGTTATGATAATGTTATAATGTTATATTCATCCTATCAAGATCCAGATGACGAAAAATTAAAATATTCCCATCCTGCCAGATTCAAATCTCTGGATTACGGCGACTTTATTGCCCTTCAGAAAAATCTTACTAATGTGAAGGTAATCTATCCTAAAATCAGCCTAACTGAGAATTTGGTAATCAATCACCAAAAAAAGAAAGTCAGGGTAAATGGGATTGGATCAGAGTTTTATACGCATAAATCATACGAACTAGAATATGGTCGTAACTTTACCAGTTTGGAAGAAAATCAGGGAGCAAATGTTTGTATTATCGGGGCAACTTTGAAGGAAGAATTTTTCCCAGAACAAAACCCAATCGGCAAAAAAATATCTCTCGGAAATATAAGAGTTAAAATTGTTGGTGTGATGAAGCAATCTGTTTACCGTAAAAATATGAGAATGAATGTATGGGAAAAAAAGAATGACCAACAATCATGTTTTGTCCCCACAAAATTTGCTGCAGAATATTTTCGTAATAATATGAAAGTTGATATAATTGTGCTGCAGGCGACTGAGTATGAAAATGTAGGAAATATGTACAATAATGCCCGTCAAATTATTTTAGCCAGGCATAAAATGGCACATGATGTAGGGATTTCGGATATTAGCCAAAAAATTGTAGAGTTTCGTACTTCCGTTAACAAATTCATGAAAAACTGGAATATAATATTAGTTGCAATCGCCAGTATTTCTTTGTTAACAGGTGGGTTAGGGCTTTTTAGTATTTTATTAATATCAATCCGAGAACGCATGACTGAGATCGGTATCAGAAAAAGTATCGGAGCCACAAATAAAGATATCTTTATCCATTTTCTCTATGAATCTATATCCCTCTCCTTTTTTGGTGGTGTTATTGGAGCTGGAATTGCTACTGTTATTGTAGAAGTGTTGGCTGCTAAACTGAAAATCCCGATTGGATTTCCGGTGATGGGTTTAATTGTGGGTTTGCTTTTTGCTATCGCTGTTGGTTTCTTGTCAGGTTTTTATCCGTCCTTTAAAGCTTCGAAAATCGACCCTGTGCGCGCAATTTTTTATTTTACCTAGGAAAATTACAAATGATAACCATACTTGCAATAATTTTTTTATTAGGAGTTTTGGTTTTTGTTCATGAATTTGGACACTTCCTGGCTGCTAAATTATGTAACGTCAAAGTAGAAAAATTCTCTTTCGGTTTTGGACCTAAACTGATTAGTTTTTCCAAAGGAGAAACCGAATACCGTATTTCCCTGATTCCCTTAGGAGGTTATGTGAAGATGTTTGGGGAAAATCAGGAGGAGGACGATATTCCGGACGCAGAAATTCAGAGAAGCTTTCTGCATAAACCATGGTGGCAAAAAGTTTTCATTGCTTTTAATGGCCCCTTATTTAATTTTATTTTTGCTGTTTTTGTCCTGTCTCTAACCTATATTATCGGTATAAAAACTTATGATATTCAACCTGTAGTCGGGAAAAACATAACTCAGGATGTTAAAAAATGGAGTGTGTTACAGGAACAAGATAGTATCCTTACAATCGATGGGGAAAGGGTGGAGAGCTGGATGGATATTGCCCAAACATGGTCTGAAAATAGAAGAGAGCTTCACACAGTCGTAGTCGATCGCGATAATAAAAAACTTACACTTGAGATTCCCGATTTTGATCACACTGTTTGGATAGATAGCATCCGGGCTTATGTTCCGGCTGTAATTGGTAAAATCTATTACGGATTACCTGCATATAAAGCTGGGTTGGAAGAGGGAGATTTAATCCTGGAAATTCAAGGCAAGCAAATAACGGATTGGTATGATTTGAGAAATATTGTTAAAAAAAATCCGCAGGAAAATTTACAATTTAAAATTAAACGGGACGAAAAGATCATTGAGAAGATTGTAAAACCGCAACAAAATCCCGAAGGGGACGCTAAAAGTGGAGTAATTGGAATTACTCAAGATCTTAATGTTACTCACATTGAACGATTTAATCTATTCAAATCCATTCAATATGGATTTCTTAGTTCTACCTCTCTCATAGCAAGATACTATTCCGGCCTGGTGAATTTGTTCCGTAATCCAGCTCGAATGGGTGAAAATATGGGTGGACCGATCATGATTGCGGCTATGACAAAACAACAAGCTGAATCCGGATTGAGCTCTTACTTCTCCTTTATGGCAATGGTTAGTATTATCTTGATGATTATGAACCTTCTGCCGATTCCAATTTTGGATGGAGGTCAGATCATATTTGCTGTAATCGAAGGCGTGGCTGGCAAACCCCTGCACCAATCTGTACAAGCTGTACTGCAGCGCATAGGAC
>LSCK01000093.1 GCA_001577135.1 Cloacimonetes bacterium TCS60
ATAGGTTTCTATTTTTTCATAATTACAAAAATTTGTTATTTTGAAAACCTGCAACTCTTGATTATCAACATTCCCCACTTCCATCTCATAGTTTTTATTCGTATCGGGGATAGAATAGAAAATATAGTTGTTCTCCAAAGCTAAATCTTTGTGATAGCCGGTTTCCAAATAATCCAGCGCAATTCTGTCGGTAACCGGGGCATTTACCTCAAGGGTGATTGTATTGTTACCACCCTGAAAATTTTCATGTGGAAAAACTTGTTCTGAATCTGTTGTGCTTCCATTGTCCACTGAATCGCCGTTAACATAGACTTTAATTGATCCATGTATATTATCCGATTCCAACTTCACAGTAACATTTTGTGCTAGATCATCTCTTAAATTAGTTACTTTTATGTTGAAATTCTCAGTAAAGGTTCCGCCCCCAGCATAATTATACCAATACCATTTTATGCTTTCGTAGGGTTTATAAAAATCATTACTGGGTTGAATTCTAAGATTCTCCTCTTCCAGATGATCTTCATAAAAATAATAATCCAAAGACTGTTTTACATTGTTATTTCGTGTAGGTCGAAAATCATCAGGTTGTTTCGCAGGTCTAGATACATTATATGTCAGCCAATAAATGTTTGAACTTGTGTAGGGACTGAAATATTGGTCATAGTCCTGATTCATCGTAAATCCGTCCGTATCCCGTCCATAGAAATAGACAGCATAATCCCCATCATCAAATTCATTAACAAAAACGGGGATCTCTCTTAAATCAGGTTGGATGGGAGGTAAGTCCCTTGTAATTGAATGACCTCCCCCATTAAAAACTTTAATATTCTGTGGAATTAAATTTGTTACATCGATACCGAGGTCGGATAATTTATTTTTAGTTAGTTTATAAATTCCATCTTCGTTTACAGGAATTTTAAACCATCTGTCAGCTATATTAAAAGGATTGTCCGGAACTAAACGTTCTGCTCGTTTTTGCCATCTTTTAGCAACCTTAAAATTTATTAACTTCTTATCGAAAATATTTTCAAAATTGATATCAGAAAAGTTATTACGGAATGTAACATCTCCCTGTATCTTCAAATTAAGCATAAACTCTGTGACAGCTTCTACTTGAGAATCTTTGATCTTAAAGGGATGAATTGTCACATTTACAAGACGCTGATTTCTCCAAAAAAATGGTTTAGATTTAGTAATTAGCGGTGATTGTAATGATTTATTATAAACTTTCTCATTTACCTCAAGTTTGGTAACACTTACCCCAGAATTTTTGGGAATATAATTTGTAGGTACGGGTACTACCGGATATTTGATTGATTGAATATCAGTTTTCTCTTGATTAATTTGATATGAAACGTCACCATCCGGAGGTACTCCAATTAAAAAAGAGATGATGGGTAATTTTGCATCACCTGACACCTGTGGATAAACTAATTCCGGTGCTTGGATATGGGTATAGTTATTTTGATAGAAAATCTGATAATCTTCTATCTTAAATTTTATTTTTATTTCTTGTTCGGTTGAATTGAGTTTTGTTACAGGGAGTGAATATAAAAAGCTACATCCTAAGACAAGAATTATTAGGACGGCGTATATTTTTTTGGCAAACATTATAACCCCCAACTGTGAGTTGAATAAATAGCGTTAGTTAAATTTTTTCATATAATTTGCAACTTGAGCTTTGTGTCTTGCGCCTTTGTTTTTATGAAATACACCACCTTTTACTGCTTTATCAATCGCAGAATAAACTTCTGGCAATAATTTTTCCATCTCTTTTTTATCTTCCAAAGAGCGAAATTTTTTCATTAAGTTTCTTACACGTTGCTTTTTATACTTATTGTTTTTCCTCTTCTTTGTATCAGATCTGACTCGTTTTTTACATGATTTATGTTCTGGCATTTTACTCCTTAAATTTAGTTATTATAGGGTATACTTTCACTAAACGTGAAATTTCTTGTCAATTATTTCGAAAAAGCTCCTATTTTTAGTTCCCGGATATGATTTTAGTGATTATCTTTCGTACTAGCAATAAACTGAACCCCGTAACGAGAAGAAAAAAAGATATTTGAAATAACAAATTGTTGACTCCCAAAATAGCAACAAGCCCGGTTAGAATGAAAGAAATACCAATTGACAAAAAATAGAGATGGGAGATAAAAATCTCAAATATAAGTAATGCCAGGCCAAAAGAAATCCAGTAATACCATATCATAATTATTGATATCCTAGCAAAGACTTATTTTTCCTCCTCCTTGTTTGCCTCTTCATCACTGCTAGATTTATGTTTTCTTTTATAAATTCTTTTTACTTTCTTCTTGCCATAGCCATAACTGCCTGAACCATATCCACTACCGTATCGAGAATATCTAGATGAACTTTTACTGAAAGATTTTATACCTAAGAAAGAAAACAATTTGGATAGAATGATAAGAATTAAATAAATGACAAGTAAGGCGATGGTCATCACTACAAAGGATATAGCAAAAGTGAGACCAAAGACTTTAGCAGAATTTTTTATCGCTTTTGTTTTGTTGAAATATGCGTTCATAGTAATTTTAGTTAAAACAAGTCCCTGTTTACTTTTACGTGATGCTAAATCCTGTTTTAATGAAGCAACCAAATCGCGTTGCTGTACTAAATTTTTCTGTAATTCCTTGCTAGTATAAGGGTTAATAGATTTTGCCAAATCAGCCTGAACTTTATCTCTTATTATTTTAGCACTTTCTATTTTGCTCTTCAAATCTTCCAAGGAAATAAAATCATTTGAACTTACCCTTTCAGCTGTTTCTAAACTTGCAGATTCAAGAAACGGGGATAAAATTTTATTATATTTTTCGTCAGGTATTTCAAGTAATTCACATAGGTTACTTTTTGTTTCTTTTTTAAAAATAATATTTAAATCGTTAGTCTGGACAATATCATCAAGAATTTTTATATATTCCTTCAAATTTGTCGGGGTTAGGACTAGTTCCCCCTTTCTAACGTAATCAGATTCTTCCAACATTTTGATTGCTTTCTCGGAGGGTTTACCCTGTTTGCCTGCTGGTTTCATAGTTATTGACCAAATATCAGATTTGACAAAAGCAAAAATAACTGAAAATAATACGACTAAAAATATTATTACATTTTTTGTTCTAGAACCAATATACATAGATGCCATTGTTAAGCTTCCTTTTCTTTAATATCTTGATTTACTTTCATTTCTATTTTCTTTGTTGCAGTAATATAATAAGAAATTAATGCAAATAGCAAAAAGAGGACTCCCAGAATCAGTGTCAAGTATTTTAGAGAAATGCCCAGAAACACTATTGACTTAAAAAGTTCTAAATCCAGGATGTACATAAAAAAAGTTAGTGAGAGAAAAAAAGCAGCTATTTTGCCATAATAATTTGAAACAGGTATAAAATGATATTTAATTATAGCAATATATCCTCCGATAAGGATTAAGAACTCAATCACGATTATAGCCAGGAAAGCCCATAAAGGAAAGTTTGAATAATAGAGTAGAAAAACAGCAATCATGAGAAAAAATATTTTATCGATGACTGGGTCTAAAATTTTGCCCATCTCAGAGATTTGATTCAATTTTCTGGCAAGAAACCCATCTAAAACATCAGTAAAGCCGGCAATGGCAAATAACAAAAATGCAGTTACATTATTTTCCTTTACCAAAGCAACAAGGATAAAGGGTAAAATAATCAATCTAACAAGTGTAACAACATTTGGAATTGTTATGATTTCATCTTTGTTTAAATCAATGGATTTGGGGTGTGACTTTTTCCTCATTTGCATTCTCCAAAATTTAATTTTTGTCTTACGATTTTACAAAAATTTTTCCCCGGCAGTTTAATAAATTTAGTCGTATGAGCAGATTTTCTCAAGGTCAATTGATCACCTT
>LSCK01000094.1 GCA_001577135.1 Cloacimonetes bacterium TCS60
CTCTTTTTGTTTTGGGTCCTGAAACTGGTCTTAAGCTCGTTAAACGATATGAAAATTTGGATGTGATTTTTATTTTTTCAAAAGATAAAAAATTATATTATTCCATATCAAATAATATAAAGGATTATAATTTAAAAATCATTGATAAACAAGCTAAAAAAAGGTGATGTAGAAAATTTCGATTAATTTTTAGTCAAATCTCCTAATTTGGTGCAAAAGTGAAATCTCATTGTGCATTTCATTTTCATTAATTTAAGCTAGTTTATTTATTTTTAAATTTTGTTTACCGCTTTCATCTTTTTCATTAGTTTTACAGCTTTATCAAGGTCAGTTTTAATATAATGCCTACCAGTTATCCATTCTTCTGATTGTTGCTGTAGGATGTGAGCCTGAAGAGCTATTAATTGACAAAGTTTACTAATTCGTACAACTTTTACACATCACAAATAAATTGGGAGTATCTATGTTGAAGAGTTTTAATGAAATTGAGCAAAAATTAGTTCAAATTCCCAGCAAGGTTGTTGCAATTCCCGGAGCAGAAACTCCATCAGCTATTAAAGCAGCATGTATTGCTAAAAGGAAACAGATAGCTGATTTTATACTTATTGGTAATAAAATAAAGATTGAGGAATTGATCAAGAAAGAAGATAAATCTTTAGTAGGTGAATTTGATATCTACCATGAAAATGATTCTGAACAATCCACAGCAAGAGCAATCCAGATAATTAGAAACCATCATGCAGATCTTATCCTCAAAGGGCATATCACTACAGCGGAATTAATGAAAGCAATTTTAAATAAAAATAATGGCATAGAAATTGATGATATTCTTAGTGATGTCCTGGTATTTGAAAATGCACAAAGCTTAACTCTCATGACGGATGGGGGTATTGTTTTGTATCCTGATCTGAATGACAAAATTGCTTTGATCAAAAATGCTGTTTATGTAGCAAAAAAATTGGATTTTAAAAATCCCAAAGTCGCCCTGTTAGCCGCTATTGAAAAAGCTAATCCCAAAATGCAGTCCACAATGGACGCAGCGAAAATATCTGAAATGAATCAAAAAGGTCTTCTTTCTGATTGTATCATAGATGGACCTTTCGCTCTGGATATTGCTGTTTCAGATTTTGCCGCAAAAATTAAACAAATAGAATCTCCGGTTGCAGGCAATGCAGATATTCTCATTATGCCAAATATTGAGGCTGGTAATATTTTTGGAAAGGCTCTAACATATTTTGCTCATTTCAAGGTGGGGCACGTCATAATGGGTGCAAAAGTTCCCATTTTAGTTACATCAAGAGCTGATGATGCTCAAACAAAATTAAATTCCATTGCACTAGGATTGATCTGTGCCTAGTAATTAATAAGAGGTTCACATGAATAAAATTGGCATAACTTATGATGACATCCTGCTGATTCCTAACTATTCAGAGGTAAAATCCAGACTAAATGTCGATTTAACAACCCGATTAACTAAAAACATTGAGATAGATCTTCCCTTTATTTCTGCTAATATGGATACTATTACAGAATATAAAATGGCGAAAAAGCTGGATGATTACGGAGCATTAGGAATATTACATAGATTTTGTTCCATTAAGAGGGAATCCGAAATTGTAGAAAGATTGAAGGATGCAGGTGTAAAAAATCGAGCTGCTTCCATAGGGATTAGCGGAGAAAACAAAAAGAGACTAAAGGAGCTTGTAAAAGCAGGTGCAAACATTATCTGCATTGATGTTGCCCACGGACATCATAAGCTAATGGGCGATACCTTAAAAATGTGTAAAAAATTTCCCGTGGAAGTGATTGCTGGAAATATAGCTACTAAAGAAGCGGCACAATTCTTATGCGAACATGGCGCTGATGCTGTAAAAGTGGGTATCGGTCCTGGTTCCATGTGTACTACTAGAGTAAATACCGGTTTCGGTGTTCCGCAAATAACCGCCATCGAAGAAATAACCAATATATCAAAAAAATTTGATGTACCAATTATCGCAGATGGTGGGATTAAAAATTCCGGTGATGTAGCTAAATCCCTTGCTGTAGGTGCTGATTCTGTGATGATAGGCTCTCTGTTTGCTGGTACAAAGGAAACTCCCGGTATGATCCATAAAGAAGGTAATTTTCCTAATTATAAGTTATATAAACGGTATCGAGGTTCGTCCAGCTTAGATTCTAAGATTGACCAGGGAGGTGCACAGAGAAACGTGGAAGGAATTAGTACAACCCTGGAATACAAAGGACCAGCAAAATACGTAATTCAGAACCTGGAAGATGGCTTGCGGTCAGCTTTTTCTTATGGTGGAGCTCTTAATATTAAAGAGTTTAAAAGAAATGTATCTTATATACGATTGTCCAGTCAGCAAAACTAAGACTAAAAAGCGATGAAATTCCATATTACAGCTATTGGCAAAATTCGCTCAAATTCATTAAAAAATTTACAGAATGAATATATTAAAAGAACTTCTCCCTATATCAAAATTAATGTAAATACAGTTACACCTGTTTCAAAGTCTAAAAATATGACACGTATTAAAGTAAAGGCATTGGAAGCAGAAAAATTATTACAGAATATCCCTGAAAATAGCTATAGAATTTCTTTAGATGAAAAGGGTAAGCTTTCTACAACAAAGATGTTTGCTAAATATCTCAAAAAGTTGTTAGTGCACAAAAGAAAACCAGTTTATTTCATTATAGGAGGAGCCTACGGGCTGGGTAAGCAAGTTAAAAAAAGATCGAATAAAGTAATTTCGCTGTCTCCTCTTACTTTTACACATGAGATGAGCCGAATAATATTATTGGAGCAAATTTACCGAGCTATGACAATCATTAAAGGAAAAAAATATCACTACTAGGAATATTATGAAAAAAAAATTAATTAAAAAGGCAATTGAAGTTTCTCAGAATTCATATTCACCATATTCGCAATTCAAGGTGGGTGCAGCTCTTTTAACGACCACTGGCAAGATATTTACAGGAACCAATATTGAAAATAGTTCCTATCCTGCTGGAGTTTGTGCAGAACGCGTAGCTATTTTTAATGCAATTAGCGCTGGAGAAAAAGAGTTCCAGATGCTGGCAATCTACAATCAAGAACAGGATAAATTGTTCTATCCCTGTGGTATTTGCCGACAAGTTATATCTGAATTCTCAAAGGATCTACCTATTTTGGTTGCTAATGATGTTGATAATTATGTCGAAACCAACATTAAAGAACTTTTGCCCAAAGCATTTAAACTGTAATTACCGAGTTGATTAAGGCTATGGGGTATTTCAATTATATTTTTGCTGGATTCGATGAGAATATACATAAAATTGCAGTAGATAAGACACTCACAGATAACACAATTTACTTATTTCCGACTCATCAAAGTAAAATTGTTGCTAAAAAATACTATCTAAACAATTTTCCCTTACAAAATGTAGATTTCTTCACAATTGAGGAGTGGAAATACAGTTTGTTTAACAGCAAACGACCTCTTCTCCAGGATGTAAAGAGGAACCTGGCTCT
>LSCK01000095.1 GCA_001577135.1 Cloacimonetes bacterium TCS60
TTTGGTATTCTTCTTACCATGTATGACCAAAGATTAGTTTTGTCCAAACAGGTTGAAGAAAACGTGAGAAAATATTTTTCAGAAAAGGTATTTAATACGATCATTTCTCGCAATGTAACCTTGAGTGAAGCGCCAGGTTTCGGTCAATCTGTTCTTGAATATGATATTAATTCTAGAGGCGCACAAAATTATTTATCATTAGCTACTGAAATTATCAATTTAGTTAGAAAGGAAGCAAAATGAAAAGACTTGGAAAGGGCCTGGACGCACTTGTGGGAGAAGATAAAACAGCTGATAAAAAGGGCTACAGGTTGCTTGAAATTGACAAAATTGAATTTAATCCCTTTCAACCCAGGAAGGCTCCTAATCAAGATAAATTAAAGGAGTTAGCCAGTTCAATCGAAGAAAATGGAGTTATTCAGCCCGTTATCGTCCGTGAACAAGCGGAAAATAAATTTGAACTTATTGCTGGGGAAAGACGAATCACGGCAGCACAGTTGGCGGGACTAGAAAAAGTTCCAGCAATTATTCGTGAAGCAGAAAATATGCAGATGCTTTCCCTTGCTATTATCGAAAATATTCAACGTGAAAATTTAAATCCTGTAGATGAAGCCAAAGGTTACAGCCGATTGGTAAATGAGTTCGATCTAAAACATAACAAAATTGCAGAATTGGTAGGGAAGAGTAGAGTTGCTATCTCCAATACCCTGCGCCTGTTACGGCTTCCAGACACTGTCCTGGAAATGATCGAATCAGAAAAATTATCAGCTGGACATGGTAGAGCTGTTCTCCAGGTTAAAGAAAAATTAAGGGATAAATTTGCTCATAAACTTGCAGACAACAATATCACAGTGCGTGAAGCAGAAAAATTAGCAACAAAGTTCAACCAACCGCAAAAATCAAACCGCCATGTACGTAAGGATGCTAATGTAAAATCCATTGAAAACAAACTGTCAAAAAAACTTGGTCATAAAATATCAATTAATGGTCTGAAAAAGGGTAAGTTAATAATTAAGTATTACTCATCGGAAGAGCTGAATGATTTAATCGAAAAATTGCAGCAAATTTAACACAGCAAAATGAAATCACGAACTACAATTCATATCATCATTATTTTAATACTAATTGCGATTGTAATTACTATTCTCACTTCTACAGGTGAAAATAGGAAAGAAAGTAACTCTTTAAAAAAGGAAGACACTGCTGTCCAAGCAAAAGTTGAGCAACTCAGAGAGAGCTTACTAATTAGCAGTGATGACACTGCCAATTTAGAGATCAAATTTAGAGCTGAGCAAGAGCAGCTTAATATGAGTAGGGATGAATTGGAACAATATCAGCAGCAGCTCATGAAATATCGAAAGTATGTCCCCGATAAATTTCCTACTAAAACACATATTATTTCGCAGGGATATTTACCCGAAAATAATCACTATGCCTACGATTTTGCTGCTGCAAAGTATGATACTATCTTCGCTGCCGGGGCGGGTGTGATAGAATCCACTGCCGTGAACGATAGAGTTTATGGCACAACTGTTTTAATCGATCACTTAATTGGTTTTAAAACTTTTTATGGCCACAACGATGTAAACTTGGTCAAACCGGGAGATGTTGTGGAAAAAGGACAACCGATTGCAACTGTCGGCATGAGCGGCAAATCCACAGCCCCACACCTGCACTTTACAGTAATCTACAAAACAAAAAGTATTGATCCGGGAACAATACTTAAAAATAAATAATTTCAGGAGAGTTCAAATGAAAATGAATAAGAAAAAAGATAAGAACTTAGATGCCATAATTGGAATTGATACCAACCTCGATGGTGATATTGAATCCAAAGGGAGTGTGCGAATTGATGGTACGGTTATTGGTAATATTAAAGTAAAAGGACATTTAATTATGGGAAAAGAAGCTAAAGTGGAAGGGGATATAAATTCTGGTTCTGCTAAAATTTCGGGAAAGGTTACAGGTAATATTGTAGCAAAGGATAAATTAGAATTCAATCCAAACTCGACTATCATTGGTGATGTAACAACCAAAAACCTGCTCATCGCAAGCGGTGCTGTTTTTGACGGAAAATGTAACATGTTTGATAAAAACAGAAAAAAAGATGAATAAAAAACTGTTTCAATTTACTAAAAGCAGCAAAGAAATTTTTCAGCATGTAGGATTGGTAGCCCACCTGGGGCTAACTATGGTAATGTGGATTATAGGTTGTTTTTTTCTTGGATTGTATCTGGACAAAAAATTTAATTTACAGGGATTAGCAATTATCTTTTTTATAATTGTTGGCATAGCTCTGGGCGGTTATTCAGGCTACAGGCTCATAAAGAAGGAAGATGAAGATAGAGAATAAATTTTTAAGAAACTATGTGTATCGTATTCTTAAACTCCTTTTCTTGACAAATGTAATCTGCATTTTGCTCTTTTGGAAAAGTTTTTATGTTTGGCTTGGTTTTCTGTTAGGTTCAGTTGCAGGTTCTTTGAATTTTTATTTTCAAGCTAAAGGAACTGAAAAAGATATAGAGTTTACCCCCAAACAAGCTAAACTTAATGTTTTTAAAAATTTTTATATGAGATATCTAATATTATTCGTTGTCCTTATATTGATCGTGAAATTGATTCCAGTTAATTTGATTTCACTTCTTGTTGGTGTTGTTTCTGTTCAGATTATTTTGCTTGCTCACGGTTTAATCTCTGGTTATAGAAAAAAAATTTTACATGATTGAAAATGAAAAAATCTAAAAAGAAAAAATTACTTTTTTATCTCTTGATCATTATAATTATAGAGGGCGCTATCTCTATTGGCCTTAACTATGAGCTAATGATCGGCTTTAGGGATGGTAAATTTGTAATAGAAAATGTTGAACACAGGGAAAGCATCAAGCAACAGATATCTCATGAATTCCAATCTGATGAGATTGTAAAAATTGCTGGTAAATTTCCCGTAAACTGGAGTGTTATTAAGGTAATTATTGCAGTTGACTTGCTGCTAATACTCTTCGCTTACCTCGTTTACAAAAATGTAAAATCAGTTCCCTCTCAACTACAAATAATAACCGAA
>LSCK01000096.1 GCA_001577135.1 Cloacimonetes bacterium TCS60
TAGAATCTGTTACAATTGTACTGTAGCCATAATCACCATAAAAGGTAATGCTGGTACCGGCAGGATTATCATCTCCGGCAAAAACTTCACCTGTGACTTGTAAAGGAGAGATTCCACCTTCCACGTTGAGCACTGCACCGGTTATTATACAATAGCCAGCGGGCATTCCTTGCGGTAGATCGTACCATGCTTCCGCAATAGGATCAGGACTCGATGCTCCCCAGCCAAAATTCAGATGATAGTAATCATCAGTATTATAGCCATCCACATTTATAGCATGACCACCTGTCCAATCGCTTAATCGGATAGAGATTTCTGCTGGCCTGGCTGTTATCATATTATAGCTTAACGTATCATAAAAAGTCGAAACAGAGGAATCCCACCATTCTGCCGATTCATAACCAAACTTATTTACCAAAGCAGAGGCAACCTGCTCGGTCCAGGCTCCGGAACCACTCGAGCTGTAGCTCATTTCTACAGAGATCCCACAGGCAAAACAGAGTGCGGCTTCATCTTCAGTGGTTAGGGGAATTCCGTTTGCATAATGTACCTTTAAAGTATCCAGAAATTCATTTAATTGACCAAATCCGGGAAAATCATATTCCAGGGAATCAGCATCGATATAAATTCCGTTTGTAATGTAACTATCCTGAGGGGAACTAAAGCTGACATCACCGGCGTAACCATGGTAATTAACAATCATAGACATGGCTGTAGCAACACAACCAACCACACAACGTTGTCCCGTACCAGGATCTAGAGGGCAAAATATATTGTAGGGATAACTTTGATCCCAGGTAGTGGTTAACCAACCACCGGTTATTGTGCTTCCCTGAGCAGGCCATTGTTGAAAATCTTTAGTTTCAATCGCTGTATCATAATACAACAACTGAGCCCACTCTTTATTATTACTCCTTACAATACTTTCATCCCTCTCGGCAAGATAGGATAAACGATATCCCATATCCTCTTTTAGCATTTTAGAAAGCAGATTCTCTTTATCAGCATAAAATCCACTCTGCCTGGAAAAAGCGATAACTGGTTTGATATCAGTATCGGGAGAAACTGCTACAAAGCCATGCGGGGAAAGTGAAAAGAGATAGGAAACCAGCTCCCTGTTTGAATCCAGTACTTCTTCTTTTTTGATTATCTCATAAGAAGAGAACTCTGATTTGTTTTGCAGATAATTAGCAGCTGCTGTTTGGGCAGTTTGGATGCTAACTGGTTTTCCCCATAAAAGTGATACGGAAAATGAAATTAGAATTAATAAAACAAAAAATTTTTTCTTGGGAACGTTCATACTAAATAATCTAAGCATTATTACTCCTTGTTGAGTATAAATTTATTATGTTAATGTTTTCTTCTAAATTTATTCGATTTCTCTGTTTTCTTTTTTTCGACTAAAGCAAGCGTATCACCCTTTGTTATTCCCTCGATGATTTCAACTTTTTGCAGATCATTTAGGCCGGTTTTAACAATAACTTGATTATAGGTGGTATCGGAGATAAGTTTATAAACAACGTTATTTCCATCCTGGTCAGTAAATATCGCACGTATGGGAGCAGTTAAAATATTTTTTCGGGATTTTCCTTTTATAGTAACATTAGCGCTCATGCCGGGACGCAGCTTTTTATCTAAATTGGCAATAGAAATTTTAACATCGAAAATACGGATATTGTTCTGACCAATTTTAGCCATGGGTGCAATATGAACGATCTTGCCGAAATATTCCATATCCGGATAGGCATCAACAGAAATATCAACTTCTCCGCCCTCCTTAATTTTACCTATATCAATTTCATTAACTTCAGAGACAATTATCATTTTTGAGAGGTCGGCTACTTTAACAATAACTGAGCCACCGGAATAAGATTCACTTGACTCTACCATTTCCCCCACTTCTACTTTTTTCTCGATAATTGTTCCAGAAGAGGGAGCCAGGACTTTCATATCATCACCCGTGATACCCTGGTCTTTAACAAGGTCATATTGCTCTGCAGCTGAGTCATAGTTTATTTGCGCCTTTTTCAAACGATCTTGCGCATCCTGCCATTCATCTTCTGATATCAACTCTTTGTTATACAGTTTTTGGCTGGATTTATAATCAATTTTGGCGGAGTTCAAATCAATAGTAGCAGTTTTCAGATTACTTTTTATCCTGGAAAGGGTTTGAGCTTGCTGCATATCTGGTTCTATAATAGCAATCTCCTGATTTTCCACCACATAATCCCCTTCTTCGATAAGCATTTTCTTGATCTTACCACTGATCTTGGATTTCACATTTACTTCTTTTAGGGGTTCAATTACTCCCACTTCATCCAAAACTATTTCAATACTCCCCTTTTCTGCAACCGTAGTGGGTGTTTTTTTAGATTTCTCCCTCCTCACATTTGATTTATCCTGCTTTGGATTTATAAATACTATCAGTAATACTATTACAATAATTACAATGGCCAACCAGATATATTTTTTCATTTATGCTCCTTTAATTAATATTTTCCTAATAAATTACTATTTGTTAAGAGATTAATATTTTCCTGTAAAATCATTAATTCGTAATATTTTGTTACTTTGTTAAATTTACTGTTGAACAAATCACTTCGTGCATTTTCCAAATCTGTCAAATCAGCTTGACCCAATTTATATTTATCTTTTACCAGATCATATTGGAGCTCTGTAAGTTCAATCTGCTGCCGTGCTAGCTCCAGAGCCCGTTTAGCTTGTTTAAAGGAAGTGTTGTAAAAAACATAATCCTTTTGTTTCTGCTGTTTGGTTTGCTCAAGGTTTAGCCTTTGAATTTTAAGATTATTCTGAGATACTTTCTGACTGGGGGAATTTAACAGAATATTCATGAGAGGGTAGGAAAGCTGCAAGGTAAAAGAATAGGGTTGATTGCTGTCAAATTGGAAAGGTGAAGTTTTTTCCCATGCAAAAGATTTATTTACAGAAAATGAAAAAGTTGGAAAAAAATCCAGAGTATTTTGCAAAAGATTTAATTTTGATTGTTTCAAATCCTGTCGAGCAGATTTTACAGAGAGTACTTGCTCCGGCCTAAAGTCAACTGGTGCTGAGAGATTGAAATCATATGAGATATCTTTGAATATAAAATCGGAATCATAGTTTACATTTATTTTATGGCAGAGCTCTATCTTACTATTTACAAAATTATCAAAAGCTTTAAGCGAATCTAATTTTACTTGAGATAATGAAATCTTACTCTGTTGCAAATCCAATCTGGAGGCTTTTCCATTGCCCTTTAATACTTTAGTTTGTAAAAATTCGAGCTTTGCATTTTTAACATTTTGGCGTGCTAAAGTAAGGTTCTCTTTTTTCTCCAAAACATCGATATAAGCTGTGATGATATCAAAAATGAGATTGCGCTTTGTAGCCCGTAAGTCAAGTTTGCTTTTTTTATAGGAATAATGATTGTTCTTAATGGAAAAGTAGCGCCCGTCATTACTGGAAACACTTTCGGAAATATCAATGGAACCGTTTTTGCTCACCAAATTATCAGAAGTCTCATTTCTGGAAATAGAGTAATTAACTCCAGGCAAAAGGTCTAAATAGGAAGAATATAAATTCTGTTTGGCACTTTTCAAGTAGAGATCCTGGCTCAGAAGATCATAGGATTTTTCCAGGCCAATTTCAATTACATCGTAAACACTTAATTGCTCTGCAACTACTACAGAATTTAAGCAAAATATTGTCAGAGTGATTAAAATTAATTTTTTCATAATTACCTCAATTTATTTACAAAATGGAGAAGATGACCAATATAATCAGATTAAAAGCAGCAAAGATGAACCCGAAAACAGCTCCAAAAATAACTATCGGTTTGGTTAAATAGTATTTAGCCTTTTGTTCGACAAACCGAACATTCTCATCAGAAAAAAGATTAAGTACTCTTTCTTTGATCAAATATCTATCAACGATTTCCGGTAAAAAAGAGCAGCTTAGCTCCAGAGCAAAATGGAAAATCACATTTTCGACAAATCCAATTATTTTGTTCTTGATAAAATCAGGAAATATGTTTATTTTTTGTTTAAGAAAATTTATAGCCTTCTCTGTAATATCCCTGGCTATTTCATTTGACTTTGAAGTAGCAAAATCTTCTCGTTTTACTTCTAAGTATGTTTGGAAGAAGTCCACAACTTTTTCTACAATTTTATCCTGAAGTAAATATATAATCCCGCGGGGCAGAGGAATACCCAGGAATTTTCTCTTTGTTCTCGGATGAAAGATTAGAAGAAAAACAAGATAGAAAAAGGATATCCCGAATAGGATATTTAGAAAAAAAAGTAGAATTATCAAATAGGCTGGCATTAGAAACTCCTACCGACTCCTCCCCCGCCACTTAGACCACCACCAAAGCCGCCAAAGCCACCGAAACCGGAATCGCCTCCAGACCAGCCACTACCTCTGCCACCTAAACCCCCCAACAGCAGGAAGGGCAAAAATCCAATTCTACCTCCCAAAAACAGTGAAATAACAATCAACCCCAAAAGCAATCGAAATATCTTTCCGATGGTCGAAGTTTCAGCTTCCTTAATTTTAGGAGTGCC
>LSCK01000097.1 GCA_001577135.1 Cloacimonetes bacterium TCS60
CCCTGATCTCTGTCCTCTGTCCTCTGTCCCCTGACCTCTGACCTCTGTCCTCTGTCCTCTGTCCTCTGTCCTCTGACCTCTGTCCTTCTTTATTCTTCTTAATTTTATTACTAAATTTGACAATCAATCACACAATTTGTTCTTGCGAATATAAATTTTCAATTGGAATTTATTTATGAGATCTAGAACTGAAGCAAGAGAAAAGGCAATACAGGTCATCTATTCTATCTTCTCCACCAGAGATGAAGATAGTAATATAAAAGAGTTAATACCCACTTTAAAGGATAGAATAAAACAAGTTGAAAAATTCCAGGATAAGGGAATGACCGCATCCCAAACTGAATTTATTGAATACTTACTAACCGAGACTATTAACAATTTAGATGAGATTGATACCTTGATCAAAAAATACGTGCAGAACTGGGATTTTCATCGTATTTCCTTGATTGATAAATCAGTTCTGAGGATTGCAATTATGGAACTAGTTTATTCCGATACTCCTAATAAGGTTGTTATCAATGAAGCAATCGAACTGGCGGTAAATTTTAGTGGAGTTAAATCCAGTAAATTCATTAATGGAATTTTAGATGCAATTATGCACAAGGAAACAAAAGAATGATCAGCTGCAGTATAGGATTATTAGCGTATAACGAAGAAAAAAACATTGCTCAATTGCTTGACAGTTTACTGCAGCAGGATCTCGAAACGGTTAAGATCGAGCAAATAATCGTAGTCTCCAGCAATTCTACTGATAGAACAGATGAGATCGTGAGAGAATATGAGAGAAAAGATAATAGGATCTCTTTAATAATACAGCCGCAACGCAAAGGAAAATCCTCTGCTATAAATCTTTTTTTAAAAAAAGCAATCGGGGACGTCTATATAATTGAGAGTGCAGACACCATTCCGGCTAGTGATACGATTGAAAAACTAGCGGCTCCCTTTGCTGATGAAACCGTTGGCATGACAGGTGGCAGACCTCAACCTGTTAACGACAAAAAATCATTCATAGGTTTTGCTGTTTGGTTTCTCTGGTATCTTCATCACAAAATGGCATTACAATCTCCCAAAATTGGCGAGATGGCTGCCTTCCGCAATATTGTCAAACAGATACCAGAAAAAAGTGCTGTGGACGAAGCCAGCATCGAGGCAATCATACATGATCACAATTTATCCATAAAATATATCCCCGAAGCTACCATCAAAAATAAGGGACCGGAAAACGTTGCAGATTTCATCAAGCAGAGAAGACGCATCTATTCTGGCCATCTCTGGTTAGCAGAAAATCAAAATTATACTGTTTCTTCCCAGGACCCGGGTTTTATCATTAGAATTACTCTAGCAGAACTAACCTGGAATCCAATTAAAAATTTAAAAATTTTGTTCACCATCTCCCTCGAGGTGTGGGGCAGGTTCCTGGGATGGTGGGATTATAAGATCAAGAAAAAGAATCCCTTTAAATGGGATATTTCAGAATCAACCAAAGACCTGAAGAAAAAATAATGGCTGTCTTCTACCCTAAACTTGACTCTCCACCCATGATTTTAAATAAATACAATCAAAAGAAAGTAAAGGAAATATGCGAAATTTTAAATTATTAGCAAAATTAATCCTACTAAGACTGTTTGGTCCCCTGGCAGAAAAATTCGTATTGCCTGCCAGTTATACTGTAAGCTTAACCTATAATTGCAACTCCCGCTGTAAAACCTGTAATATCTACGAAAAGAGCAGTGAGGAATTAAAAGCAACTGACTACGATAAAATATTCAAAAAAATTGGCAGATCAGCTTACTGGGTCACCATAAGTGGCGGTGAACCCTTTCTTCGCAAAGATATTGTAGAGATTGTCCAGACAATTTATAAACGCTCCAAGCCCAAGATTATTAATATTCCTACTAACGGTTTGCTACATAATAAGATTCCTAAAATGGTAAAAGAGATAGCCCAATCCTGCCCTTCCTCTAACATTGTCATAAATCTCTCTATTGATGCAATTGGCAAAATGGATGACGAAATTCGTGGTGTGGAGGGAGCTTATGAAAAAGCAATTAAAACATTCTACGGGCTCAAGAAGCTGGATATTAGCAACTTAAACATTGGTATTCATTCTGTTATTTCAAAATTCAATGTAGATAAATTCCAGCATGTTGCTACTAAACTTATGGATTTAGAACCGGATTCCTATGTTACAGAAATTGCTGAAAATCGAGTTGAGCTGGGCACGATGGATGAGGATATTACCCCTTCGGTTATGAAATACTCCGAGGCTATTGATTTTCTGTTGTTTCGAATAAATCAACAAAAATTTAAGGGAATGAATAAAATAACCCAAACTTTCCGAATTGAATATTATAAAATGGTAAAAAAAATTTTGAAATATAAACGAGCCCAAATGCGCTGTTATGCTGGTATTTTATCAGCTCAGATCGCACCTGATGGTTCAGTCTGGCCCTGTTGTATAAAATCCGTGGATGTGGGTAATCTGCAGGATTATAATTTGAATTTTAAAAAATTGTGGCGCAAGAGTTCTAAACTGAAAGAAGAAAGAAAAACTATTCAGGAGGAAAACTGTTACTGCCCCATGGCAAATGCTTCATATACAAATATGCTCATGAAAAATAAAGTTCTTTTTAAAGCGCTATCGCATCTTTATAAAAAATAAAAATTCGGTTCATGAAAATAATCAATGTAGAAAAATATTACAATTTAGATTCAGGGAGTTACATATTTTCGGATTTTTATGAAACTTCTACAGAAAAAGTCGCTCTGATTTTACAATCAAACAAACAAACGAAAAATTCTGAATCTGCAATTGCCAAACTGCTTGAAAACTTTCAAAAAGAATTTTATAAAAAACCGGGGGGAGTAAAAACCAGAATGGAGCAGACTTTTCTGGGGTTACACTGGAAACTGGCTTCTCTCGTTCATAAGCAGAAAACTAAATTTAATATTTCAGCTCTGCTCCTGGTCCTGAAAAATAACACACTGTATCTGGTTCAAGCTGGCAGATTGTGCGCGGTAACATTTAACAAGCAAACAGAGTTTGTGGGGCTTAAAGTAAAGCAGCTTATTGATGTTGATGAATCGATAAATATGCTGGGGAAAGAGGATGATAATCTTACATATAAGGTATTTTCTCATGAGTTGCAACCTGGTACGAGGGTAACAATTCAATCAGTTTTTTCGGGTCAAAGGCTAAAAAAAGCAAAAACAAAAGATGAATTTACAGATATTTTAGATAAACTCATAGCAGAAAAAAAATATCCCATGTTCAATTTTTCAGTTCCACAGAGGACCAAGTTGAAATCATCCCCTTTCTTTTCCATAACCACAGTTTTTTCTTTTCGGCTTTTAATGGTTGTTGTTATTCTGGCTAGCTTCTATGCTCTTTTGGGCAAAAAATGGATTCAAGGTTGGATTAGCAGCGGTAAAGAATTTGTTAATGAAAAAAAAGTGCAGAATATTGATATCAATCGAATCTTGAGGTCTGATCAAGATTTACTTCTGGTAACTGCGGACAAGTTACCCCAATTGGATACAATAACCCAGGCTCCCTCTTTTGATGCTCGCCATCTTTTTCTGGTTAGTAATAATAAAATCGTTAGTGTGCAAAAGGATGGTTATAAGTTGTTCTGGGAGAAAAAATTTAGTAATAAGATCATTTCTGTTAAACTGTTACGAAACAATATGATGTTTTTGCTTGATGATCTGGGAAAACAATTTTTACTTAACAGGACAAATGGAGAAGTGATCTGGCAAAAAGAAACTGAGTTGAGCACCAAGCCCCAACAAGACAAAGTCTCCGAGTTGGTCATGCTTGATTATATAAAAGATAGCAGATTAGATAAAAATTACTACGTTACTGTAATCGACAGTACTATCAAAATTTATTCTACTAATTCCGGAGATTTGATTAATGAAAAACAATTTTCAGATTCTATTGATCACATTTCGGATTATGATTATATTCAAAAATGTTTTTTTGTAGTTATTGATAACGAAATTCTTAAATTAAAACTAAATATCGAATAACAAAGCAAAAAGTGCTGGAATTTAATAAAATTTAGGAGTAATTATGGCTAAGATAGCTAAGGCTGGAAATTATGGAAAGAGGATTCGTTCTGATTGTAAAGTAACTCTGGAATTAACCAAAAAGGGCGGACTCGAGATAGAATTGATCAGTAAGGTCAAAGCCTATTTCGAAAGTAAAATTTTATCTTTGGTTCAAGCTGAACTTAATTTTTTTGATATCAAACATGCCAGGGTTCTGATTGAGGACAGGGGGGGGCTGGATTTTGTGATTGCAGCCCGTTTAGAGGCAGCAGTAAAGCAACTTATTGAGACTGATAAAGGATACATGCTTCCGCAAAGAAAGGAAAATAAAAACCAAACGCAAAGAACGCGCTTGAGAAGATCACGACTGTATCTACCAGGCAACACACCCAAATTGTTTCTAAATGCCGGCATCCATAAACCTGATGGTATTATTCTGGATTTAGAAGATTCGGTTGCCCCTTCCAAGAAGAGGGAAGCTGCGATTCTAGTGAGAAATGCACTACGCTCTGTAAATTTTTACGGGGCAGAAAGGATGGTGCGTATAAATCAGTTACCACAGGGACTTACTGACCTGGAATCTGTAGTCCCACATGGTGTGAATCTTATCCTTGTCCCAAAATGCGAGAATTCCAGTCAGATTGAGAAGGTTAATAGGAAGATAGATGAGATCCGAGAAGAACACGGCCAAAACAATGATATCTGGTTAATGCCCATTATCGAAAGTGCTCTGGGCTTAATTAATTCCTACGAGATTGCTTCTGTTGAGAATGTAGCTGCGCTTGCCATTGGCCTGGAAGATTATGCTGCAGACCTGGGTACTAAACGTACAAAAGAGGGAAACGAAAGTTTTTTTGCTCGTTCGCAAATCGTTAATTCTGCTCGAGCTGCTAAAATTCAACCAATCGCTTCAGTTTACTCTGATTTCAATGATATGGAAGGGCTAAAGCAGAATGTACTGGAAGCCAAATCCATGGGGTTTGATGGAATGGGCTGTATCCATCCCCGCCAGATTAAAGTGATACATGCAAACTTTACTCCTACAGAACAAGAAGTGAAAAAGGCAAAAAAAATTGTAGCTGCTTACGAGGATGCAAAAGAAAAGGGCCTGGGAGTAGTTGCACTGGGCTCTAAAATGATAGATACTCCAGTTGTGAAAAGAGCACAGAAAACATTAGAATTAGCAAATATGGAAAGGAATAAATCATGAAAAAAGCAGATAAATTTGTCAAAAATGCAGCAGGCAGAAATGTTCCTACTGTAGTTAATGGAAAAAAAGTTATTCCTTTTAAGGGAGTGAACAAATATAAGCCAAGCCACAGAGGAGCCGCACCGCGCGTTCCTACCTGCATAGATTATCCCAAAGATGGAAATAAAATT
>LSCK01000098.1 GCA_001577135.1 Cloacimonetes bacterium TCS60
GAGAGCAAACCAAGAATAATTCTAACCGGTGCAAGTGCTTATTCCAGAAAAATCGATTTTAAAAAATTCAAAGAAATTGCAGATGAGGTGGAAGCGGTTTTAATTGTAGATATGGCACATATCGCTGGATTGATTGCCGCAGATTTACACCCCAACCCCATACCTTATGCTGATATTGTTACAACTACTACTCATAAAACTCTACGTGGACCTCGAGGTGGTATGATACTCTGTAAAGACAAATATGCAAAAGATGTTGATAAATGGGTCTTCCCTGGTGTGCAGGGCGGTCCTTTAGAACATATCATAGCAGCCAAAGGTGTTGCTTTTAAAGAAGCTGCATCTCCCGAATTTAAAGAATATCAACAACAAACTGTGAACAATGCTGCAGCCCTGGCAAATTCACTAAAAGAGAAAGGCTTCAATCTTGTCTCTGATGGCACTGATAATCATCTCATGATGATAAATCTTGGTGAGAAGGATTCTGGAAATCCCTCTGGCAAGAAAATGGAAAAAGCTCTGGATAAAGCAGGAATAACAGCAAATAAAAACACTGTACCCTTTGATACAAGAAAACCATTCGTTGCTTCTGGGATTAGATTAGGAACACCAGCTGTTACTACCAGAGGTATGAAAGAAAAAGAGATGAAACAAATTGCAGAATTTATTTTGCAGGTGAAGAATAATATCGAAGATGATGAAAAATTAGCTAAGATAAAAAAAGAGGTTGTACAACTTACAAAGCAATTTCCTTTTTATGAATATCTTCGCTAATCAGGAGAATATATGGAACTTAATACATTTAGACATGGCGAGACAATTTCTGAGCTCAAGGAAAAAGAAAATAAAGCTCGCAAAACTATGTATCTTAATGAAATTTCATTGAGATATGAAAAATGGAAAAAAGCTAATCTTGAAATTAATGATAATAATGAAGAAAACTTGAAGGAAAAAATTCGATTATATGCTGAATATCGAGAATTCCTCTTTTCAAAAAAATATCGTAAATTCAAAACATTCCTAAAAGAGCGTAAACTGTTTGAAACAGGCCTTTCTGAATTTTTATACTACTTACTGAAAGATTTGGATGTTTTCGCCGATGATAGTTTTGTTTTTAAAAGAGCTCAAATTCCAGTAGATTTCAATTTTGATTTCAAGGAATTTCCTAAAATTGATAAAAATGATTTTTTGGATATTCACAAACAAAAAATGCGGTGCGTTGTCGGTAAAGAGGTTAATGTAAACTACAAATTATCAAATTCAGAAAAAGAATTCAAGGATAGTTTTACTTATCCTCTGCTTGTCACAGAAACAGCCATGATCATGGATAATTGGTTGGCAAACAATATTAACCAGTATGTGCGAAGAGTAAAAAAATATTTTCCGAACTGCTATGCAGGCGTAGTTTGTGAAGTCCTCAGTGATGATTTTACTTATAATCTCGCTAATTCAAAATTGGATTTTACTTTTATTATCCAGAGACAAACCGCTGGTATGAAGAGACGAGATATCTCTTATAATGTAATCACATCTTATCTAAATTCTATACGCGAAAGATTCATCGACAACAAGCAACAATTTAAAAGACGAGTTGATAAGGGATTTATCAAAGGATAATAACAGGAGTTTATCATGGAAATAGAAGCAATAAACAAAAAGGTGATGGAACAAACTGAATTTTTACAGTCATTGTATAAAGAAATAGGAAAAATAATCGTAGGTCAGAAGTATATGATACACAGATTGCTCATAGGACTTTTTGCTGATGGTCATATACTGTTAGAAGGAGTACCTGGACTTGCTAAGACATTGGCAGTCAGCACATTAAGTGATATTATTGATGCTGATTTCCAGCGTATTCAATTCACACCGGATCTGCTTCCATCTGATCTGATCGGAACTCTGATCTATAATCAACAAAAAGGGATTTTTACCCCTAAAAAAGGTCCGATATTTGCTAATCTTGTTTTAGCAGATGAAATCAACAGAGCCCCGGCAAAAGTGCAGAGTGCTTTACTGGAATCTATGCAGGAGAGACAGGTCACTATTGGTGACAATTCCTATAAACTGGAAGAACCTTTTTTGGTTTTAGCTACGCAAAATCCGATCGAACAGGAAGGTACCTATCCTCTTCCTGAAGCTCAGGTCGATAGGTTCATGCTCAAGTTAAGAATTGATTATCCCAATAAAGAAGAAGAAAAGTTGATTTTGGAAAGAATGTCAGATAGACCTGCTTTAGACGTAGATCAAATCATTTCTCCCGAAAAAGTTATCGGTTTAAGAAAACTAGTTGATGAAATTTATGTGGATGAAAAGGTTAAGGAGTATGTACTAAATATTGTTATGTCAACGCGCCAACCAGAAAACTACGGTCTGGAAAAGATGAAAGATTATATTGAATATGGTTCTTCACCACGAGCTTCCATATTCCTAATTCGTGCAGCAAAAGCAAATGCCTTGCTTAACCAGCGCGGATATGTTTCCCCTGAGGATATCAAAGAAATTGGAAAAGATGTACTGAGACATAGGATAATTCTTACTTATGAAGCAGAAGCAGAAAATGTAACGAGTGAGGATATTGTGCAGTGGATCTTTGAAGAAATTGAAATACCGTAATTTATTCTTGTAATTATTTTCTCTGATCTATGATACCTAAGGAAATTTTAGATAAAGTCAGAAAAATAGAGATTACAACCCGTAATTTGGTTGATGAAATATTCTCTGGCGAATATCACAGCATTTTTAAGGGACAAGGAGTCGAGTTCTCTGAAGTTAGACCCTATCAGCCTGGCGATAATGTAAAATTCATCGATTGGAACGTAACAGCACGCACAGGCTCTCCCTATATAAAGAAATTTGAAGAAACTCGTGAATTAACTGTACTACTTATGATTGACGTCAGTCGTTCCGGGGCTTTTGGCAGTATCAACAAATTTAAACGAGAAATCGCAGCTGAAATTGGCTCGATCCTTGCTTTCTCTGCTATCAAAAATAATGATAAAGTCGGACTATTGTTGTTTTCTGATAAGATCGAACAGTATATCCCTCCCAAAAAAGGTAAAAAGGCAGTTTTAAGGCTAATTAGAGAAATCCTGTACCATAGAGCTGAAAATCATAAAACAAATATTAAGAATGCCTTAGAATACTATTACAAAATGTCTAAGAAACACAGCATTATTTTTGTCCTTTCAGATTTCTTTGATGATGATTTTATGAATTCCATGCAGATTGTCTCGCAAAAACACGATGTAATAGGTATAAGAATTCTGGATCCCAAGGAGATATCACTACCAAATGCTGGCTACTTCAATCTGGAGGATGCCGAAACAGGGCAAACAGAACTTCTAAATCTTAGAAATAAGAGATTCCAGGAGACATTCAAACAACATGTAAATGAGAAGATAAACTCTCTTGCTCATAAGTTTAAAAAACACAAAATCGATTTAGTGGATATTCGCACTGATGAACCGTATGTGAAAAATCTTATCAAATTCTTTACCAAACGCATAAGGAGAAGGCGTTGAAACGAATTATCGCTTTTCTGATTATCTTGCTCAGCTTTAGCTGCCTACAAGCTGTTTCTGTGCATACACAAATTGATAAAGAAACTACTAACTTGAAAAATTTGCGAATAGGGGATAGGATTTTTCTGACAGTTGATATCGAACATGAAACAAAGGACAGTGTGGTTCTAGATAATAAATTTATCCAGGAACTCTCCCAAACCTCAGAGTTTGTAACTGTCTCATCCCAAAAACAAACGAGAAAAACAGAAAAAAAATTCCACACTATTTTTGACATTCAAACAACCTTTTTCGAAACTGGCGAGCAAACTATTCCAGCCATGAAATTCATCATATTCACTAATAAAGACTCAAGCGCAGTTTACTCGGATTCTATTGCAGTTCAAATTCAATCTACTATCACTTCTGATTCCACCGCAGGAAAGATAAGGGACATTGTTGGACCTCTTCCAGTTAGACTAACTGTTTGGGACATCTTATTTCCGGTTGCGATTTTAATATTCATTGTTTTAGTAATTCTATTTTTTATTAAGAAGAAATCCGGAAAATCAATTATTCCTACAAAAAAGAAGAAGCTAATTCCGGCTCACGTAATTGCCCTAACAAAACTGGATCAACTTGAATTGGATAAGCTGCCGCAACAGGGAAAAATAAAAGAATATTTCGTTCGACTCTCATGGATATGCAGAGAATATCTGGAAAATCGGTATAAACTACCTGTTCTGGAAAGTACTTCTACTGAGATAAAAAGACTTCTGAAAAAAAATAACGTAAAGTTGCAAGCCAAATTTTATAATTTTTTAATCGAGTGTGACCAGGTTAAATACGCACGTTTTTCGAAAACTATTGCCGAAAGCGGTGAGATAAAGGCAACACTAAAGAATTTAATAATAAAAACTCGCAAACAAACCCAAACGAATGATGATGAACATAATATTTCAAAATCCTGAATTCTTCTGGCTGTTACTAATAATTCCCCTAATTGCTCTGTATGAAATTTTTGTCAGAAGTAACCATAGACCTACTCTACTCTATTCTGATATCTCACTTGTGAAGGAAAGCTTTTCTTCCAAGAGAAAATATATTTTCTATGCTAGTCGTTACATTTTTAAGTTACTCTTTTTCATTACCCTGGTAGTAATTATAGCTCGACCAGTAATTCCTGAGAGAATGATCAAGGTAGATGAAAAGGGAGTTGATATTATTCTTAGTATAGATGTTTCTACCAGCATGCGAGCAATTGATTTCAAGCCTAAAAACAGACTCTTTGTAGCTAAAGAGGAAGCCAAAAATTTTATTGATTCTCGTCCCGGTGACAGGATTGGTTTGGTTATTTTTGGTGGAGAAAGTTATACTCAGTGTCCCCTCACTATCGACCACAACATCTTAATAAAACTGTTGGATCAGATAAAAACGGGCATGGTTGAGGACGGTACTGCTATCGGTATGGGTTTAGCTACGTCCATAAACCGATTACGGGATTCTAAGGCCAAGAGTAAGGTAATAATCCTCTTAACTGATGGCAGGAACAACGCCGGTGAGATGGATCCAATCACTGCAGCGAATTTAGCGAAAGAACTTGGAATTAAAATCTATACTATTGCTGTTGGTAAGGAAGGGGTATCTAAAATTCTGATCGACCACCCCATTTATGGAAAACAATATGTGTCACAACAATTAGACATCGATATGGAGTCTTTAAATAAGATAGCAAAATTAGGTGGTACAGAAAATGCGCGCCGAGCTCGTAACAGCAATCAGCTCAAAGAAATTTTAAATGAAATCAACAGTTTAGAAAAAACAAAAATCTCCGAAAAGGTCCACTATCGCTACTATGAAATATTTTACTATTTTGTTTATCTGGCTATCTTACTTTTTATATTGGATTTACTTTTTTCCAGATTAATATTTGTGAGGATACCCTGATTATGCATTTTGCCAATCCTATTGCATTTTTTGGCTTGTTACTTATACCTTCTCTGATTATTCTTTTTTTAGTCAGTAAGAAGCGGAAACAGAAGTTAACTAAAAATTTTGTTTCTCATAATTTACAAAAAAAGTTGATTTTCAATGTTTCCGGTTTTAACCAAAATCTAACGTATATTCTCGTAATTATGATTGTCCTATTTTTAGTTGTAGCAGCAGCCCGACCTCAGTGGGGGAAGAAGCTAGAAATCATGGAAGAAAGAGTAGTCGATATTGTAGTTGCCATGGATGTTTCCAAAAGTATGCTAGCTCAGGATATTAAACCTAATCGCATCAGAAGAGCAAGAAACGCCTTTCAAGAGTTTGTCAATGGTTTAAAATCTGATAGGGTGGGGATTGTCCTTTTTGCTGGTGACAGTTTCGTGCAATGCCCCCTCACAAATGATTACTCTGCTCTTAATATGTTTGCAACAATTATTGACGTTGGCTTAATCCCACAATCCGGCACTAATATTTCTTCGGCTGTAGACAAATCCGTTGAACTCTATCCCAAAGGTTCACAAAATCGTGCCATGGTGCTTATAACGGATGGTGAAAACCTGCAGGGAGACATTGACACGATCATTAATACAGCAAATCAGAATAACATTATCATCTATGCAATTGGCATTGGAACCCAGCAGGGAGCTCCTATACCTCTTCAATCAGAGGATTCAAGCTCTCATTCCTATCTTAAGGATAAAGATGAAAATATAGTTCTCTCACAGCTGGACGTTAATACATTGAGCAAAATTACCCATCAAACTGGAGGGAAATTATTTCAGGTAACTCCTGGTGGGTCAAAAATTGATGATGTTCTCAAAGAGATAAATGATCTGGAAAAGGAAAAAGTTTCTCAACACAAATATTCAAGATACAAGGAGCAATATAAATATTTTGTTTTAGTGGCTTTGTTCCTAACTGTAATTTTATTCATGTTATTAGATAAAAAATTAAAAGCAAAATTTAAATTATTTCGAGGCTGATATGCTTACTATAATGAGACGAATGTTTGCCATAATTTTAATACTTGCAGCAGTTACATCACCTCTAATGGCTTTTAACTACAAATCAGTATTAAAAAATAACAAAGCGAACAAATTATATGAAGAAGGGGATTATCAAAAAGCTAAAGAATTATATCAGGAAAATAGCATTAAACAACCAGAAAGAGAGGACCTTCGTTTTAACCTGGGAGATGCCTTTTACAAGAATAAGGAGTATAAAAAAGCAATTTCCGAATTCAACTCTGCGCTTGAAGATAATAAACTTGATCCGTCCAGCATAAATTATAACATGGGAAATTCGTTTTTTCATGAGAAAAAATATAAAGAAGCATTACAATATTATAAAGAAGCATTGATTAACAATCCAAACAATTCAGACGCTAGATTTAATTATGAACTTGTACAGAAAATGATGCAGAAACAGAAACAACAACAGCAGCAACAAAATAAAGATCAGAG
>LSCK01000099.1 GCA_001577135.1 Cloacimonetes bacterium TCS60
GGGACCCCAATAGATTTAACAAGAATCATAAAAATCAATAAACCAACTGTTCGAGTTAGCTACTTCCTGCAAGAAATAGGAAGTCCAAACTTGAAAGAATTAATTGACGAATTTATAGAATAAATGGAGGAAAATTGTCCTTATCTAAACAAACGAAAGAAGAGATAATAAGTAAATTTCAAACGCATCCTGATGATACAGGCTCTCCCGAAGTACAAGTTGCACTTCTGACAAACAGAATTCAAAAAATTACTGAACATATGAAGAAATTCAAAAAAGACCATAATACAAGACGAAGTCTTTTAAAATTGGTCGGGCAGAGACGAAAATTGCTTGATTATCTTAAAAAGATAGATATTAAGCGTTATAGAACTTTACTTAGTGCCTTAAGCCTAAGAAAGTAAAAAATAACAACAAATTAAAATTAATTGAGTTTTTATAACTCACTAAATTAAAAGAGCCAGATTATGTTTGGCTCTTATGGAGATTAAATGAATAATGACATAATTCGCATGGAGACTGAATTTGCTAATAGAAAGCTGGTATTGGAAACTGGTAGAATGGCTAGACAAGCTAATGGCTCAGTATTTGTACAGTATGGTGGAACTGCTGTTCTCGTTACTGCAACAGCCTCTGATAATAGAAAGGAAGATATAGATTATTTTCCGTTAATAGTAGATTTTATAGAAAAAATGTATGCCTCTGGTAAAATACCTGGAGGCTTTTTTAAAAGGGAAGCAAAACCTTCCACAACCGCAACTTTAACAGCGCGATTAATAGATAGACCTCTGCGTCCTCTTTTTCCTGATGGTTTTAGAAATGAAGTTCAAATAGTTGCAACTGTTCTCTCTTATGATCAAGTCAATTCCCCTGAAATGGTTGGTATGCTGGGAGCATCTGCTGCTCTCTCAATCTCAGATATACCCTTCCATGGTCCTATTGCTGGTGTTAAAGTAGGTTTGATAGATGGAGATTATATAATCAATCCTACAATAGATGAACTTGAAAATTCTAACCTTGACCTGTCCATCGCCGGTAAAAAAGAAGCAATTATGATGGTAGAATCCGGTGCAAAAGAGATTCTGGAAGACGAAATGCTAAAGGCACTTGATATAGGACATAGCGCAATCAAAGAAGTTTTGGATTTTGAAGAAGCATTTATTGAAAAAGCAGCTGTGCCTAAGGGTGACTATGTACTGGATGAACTAAATCAGAACTTAGTTGATGAAATTGAACAAGATGAGTATGATAATTTGAAAACAGCTTTGAATAAAGACAACAAAGAAGATAGACACGAAGCACTCAACTTTGTGAAGGATTCCATCCACGAACGATATGAAGAAAAACTGGGTGAAGAAAAATATGCAGAAGAAAAAACTGCTTTAAAAGATGCCATAGAAAAGGTGCAGAAAAAAGCTATACGAAAACAGACCCTACATGAGAAGAAACGTATTGACGGTAGAGGTTTTGATGATATTAGAGATATCACTTGTGAGATAGATGTGCTACCTAGTACACACGGAGCCGCTCTTTTTACTCGTGGTGAAACACAATCCCTGGGCGTTGTAACTCTGGGTAGCGGTTCTGATGAAAAAATTATTGATGATCTGGATGAAGAATTCAAAAAAAGCTTTTATCTACATTATAATTTCCCACCCTTTAGTGTAGGCGAAGTTAGATTTCTACGTGGTCCGGGTAGAAGAGAACTAGGGCACGGTAATCTTGCTGAAAGAGCTCTGAAACCTGTAATTCCTGATGAAGAAAAATTTCCTTACACACTCAGGATTGTATCTGAGATTCTGGAATCAAACGGTTCCTCCTCGATGGCAACTGTTTGTAGCGGTTCTCTCTCGCTCATGGCTGCCGGAGTTCCCATTACCAGACCCGTTGTAGGAATTGCCAACGGCTTGATCATGGAAGATGATAAATATGAAGTGCTTACCGATATCCTTGGTATTGAAGATCACTACGGTGATATGGATTTTAAAGTTACCGGTTCAGAAAAAGGTATCACTGCTCTACAAATGGATATTAAGGTGGAAGGTATTACTCAAGAAATAATGAAGGATGCACTGTTTAGAGCCAAAGAAGCCCGACAATTTATCCTGAAGAAAGTTACCGATACAATTCCCCAAGCCCGTGAACAGTTATCAGAAAATGCACCCAAAATTGAGATGTTTACTGTTAAACCTGAGAAAATTGGAGATATCATCGGTCCTCAGGGAAAACATATTAAAGCAATTATTGAAGAAACAGACGCAACCATAGATATTGATGATGATGGCACAGTAAAAATTGGATCCGAAGATCAGGATATGATAGATGCAGCTAGACGTCAAGTTGAAGCCCTGGTTGCTGAGCCAGAAATGAATAAAATTTATGAAGGTACTGTGCAAGCTGTTAAAAATTTTGGCGCTTTCGTTGAAATTCTACCCGGTAAAGATGGTTTAGTTCATATTTCCAATCTGGAAAAGAAAAGAACCAAAAACACAACTGATGTTGTTAATGTAGGTGATAAAGTTAGAGTGAAGGTAATTAAAATTGATAGGGGCAAAGTACAGCTCACTATGAAAGATATAGATCAAAAAAAATAGATTCAGTTTTTAAAAGGACGTTAGTGAAAATTATTTTAGTTGTCGGTGCTAGACCAAACTTTATGAAGGTTGGTCCAGTCTATTTCGCACTTAGAGACTCTGAATATTTTCAACCTTACCTGGTCCATACCGGACAGCACTATGATAAAAAATTGTCCCAGGTTTTTTTCGATCATCTTGGATTTCCTGAACCAGATCGCTATCTGGGCGTTGGTTCGGGAACTCATGCTGAACAAACCGCAAAAGTCATGGTGGAATTCGAGAAAGTCCTTTTTTCGGAAAAACCAGAGCTTGTAATGGTAGCTGGCGATGTCAACTCAACCATCGCTTGTGCTCTGGATGCTGTAAAACTTCATATTCCCGTAGCTCATCTCGAGGCAGGCCTGCGCTCCTTTGATAGTGATATGCCGGAAGAAATAAACCGCATTCTAACTGACTCTATATCAGAAATTTTGCTCACACCATCTCCCGATGGAGATGACAATTTAACAAAAGAGGGTATAGATTCCAGGAAGATTTTCTTTGTGGGAAATGCCATGATCGATTCTCTCAAAAAACATGAAATTGAAGCGGAAAATTCTAATGTTCTGGAAAAATTTGCTCTTGAAAAGAAAAATTTTGGCTTGATCACTCTCCATCGGCCCAGCAATGTTGATAACAAGGAGAACTTTCTGAAGATCATTAATGCCTTTGATCATATCCAAAAGCAATTACCTCTAGTTTTTCCAATTCATCCACGCACCCTGAACAGAATTGATGAATTTTCTTTAAAATCACGCTTCGATAACATGCAAAATTTTAAACTGATAGAACCGCAGGGATATTTTGATTTTCTTAAAATGGAAAAATATGCTAAAATTGTGCTCACTGATTCCGGCGGCATTCAGGAAGAAACTACAGTTCTGGATGTTCCTTGCTTGACAATTAGAGAAA
Source organism: Cloacimonetes bacterium TCS60 (assembly GCA_001577135.1). Lineage (GTDB taxonomy): Bacteria > Cloacimonadota > Cloacimonadia > JGIOTU-2 > JGIOTU-2 > TCS60. Next base: position 3,528 of record LSCK01000099.1, read on the forward strand.
ATACAGAACGGCCAATCACAATTACGCAGGGCACTAACAAGCTGGTTGGAACTGATACTGAAAAAATAATTTTGGAAACAGAAAAAATTTTAAATGGAGAAAATAGCGTCGGAAAAACACCTGAATTCTGGGATGGAAAAACAGCTGAACGGGTGGTGAAAGTATTTAAAGATTATTTAACTTAGGTTTAAATTTATGAAAATATTAGTTACAGGTGGAGCGGGTTATATTGGGAGCCATACCTGCGTTGAACTTTTAAATGCAGGATATGAAGTAGTTGTGGTAGATAATTTATGCAACAGTAATGAAGAATCTCTGCGACGAGTAGAAAAGATCACAGGAAAAAAATTAGATTTTTATCAAGTTGATATACGAGATAGAGAGAGCCTGAGAAGTGTATTCAAAGAATATCAATTTGCAGCTGTTATACATTTCGCAGGTTTAAAAGCTGTAGGGGAATCAGTAGAGAA